>JAVZOV010000001.1:300643-601286 GCA_038881895.1 Thermoprotei archaeon | reverse complement strand
CTTGGAGAAATTGATTCTTTTTCTAATTCCTTTGAGGTCCTCCATTATTACACCAACTTTATGTCGCTTGGCAAAATTCACAATCTTTCTAGATATTTTGTGACATTCATCTTTAGCCTTGCGCTTCTCTCTACCAGAGTACTTCTTAAGCAACCTCTCAGCGGTCTTGGGCTTGTCTTTTCTCAGCTTCTGTATCCTCCTGATGATGTTGAAGTAGGTCGTGTGGATCGTCCTCAAGTTGCTTTCAACCCTCATGACGTGTGGGTTCGTGCTTACTCCAGTGACATTAGACTCGTTAACATCTATTGCTATCCAGTCGCTTGGATTGGACAGGTCAACGTCCTTCTTGAACGGTACGATTATCTTCGTCTCGTTCAGAGACACCTCGCCGACCCTGAGCTTCCCAGCCCTCCACTCCTCGATGAACTTCTCTTGGTATTCACCGTACTTCAACTCTATGTATATGAATTTTCTGGGCTTAACAGAAATCCTGATCCTATCGCCGTAGAACTTGTACAGTTGCGGGTCGAGTTGCATGAAGAGCTTTCTAGCCTCAGGCCTATCACCTTTAGTTAATCCCTTACGCTTAAGCCTTTCAAATCCTTTGAGCATGGCTAAGGCTATTTTACACGCTGAATGGCAGAAGTGCGTTGAATAGTTCCACCTCCCCTTCCACTCTTCGTAAACGCTCTTCCTAAGTTTAGCGTAAGAAGTTATCCTCCTCTCAACGGCAAAGCCTATGCAGAAGTTCACCATATCCCTAAAGTCCTCTAGGAGCTTTCCAACTTCGTCGTTCGCCTCGTAAACGAATGGAACGCTGAGGACTATTTCCACAAATAGAGTATACACTAAACATCTATAAAAGTCTATCTATTTAGAAACAGTTGCCTTACCCTTAGTTTACAGAATTTTCAGGAGGAGCTCGAGATACATAATAGTTAATCCTAATACTACGTTCAACGGTGAGGTAAGGCTTGGAGGAGAGGAGTACAGGATCAGCGAACAGAGAGGCATGATAGGCTATATTAGGGGTAAGAGGTATTTAGATCATTGGGTCTGGATCCACTGCAGTGGCTTTGATGAGGATCCTGATGGTTGGGTTGATCTGATGGTAGCATCTCCTGATGGTCGTCATAGAGTTCTATTTGGGATGTTTAGTCATGCTGGAAGGCTTGTAAATACTGGAAGGTTTATGGGAATAGCTTATAGGGATGAGTTGAAGCTGGAAAGGTTTAATGTTAGGGTTAAGTCTGGAGGCTACGCTATAACTGTTGATGTAGAGGTTCCGAGAAAGAACATCATTGTAGCCAGGTATGAAGACCCAGTAGAGGGTTACAGGTACTGTCATAACACTGAGATAGCAGATTCAACAGTAACAGTTGAGGGTAAAGGTGTGAAGATGAGACTGAACTGTACCGGGAGAACGTTTTATGAGTATGCTTTAACTAGGAAGCTTGATGAAAGTCTGCCAGAAATTGTTGAGATGACTAGCTGAGTTACTTCTATTTAAGTTATACTCTGCATTTTTAAATGTAAATATGACTAAATGATAACTCTTTTTAGAGTTTAGTGTCTAAAGTCATCACCTGAAATAATATTATCGATGATCCTGCTAGCATAAGCGATACTATAAGAATGATCCTAAAAGGTAGTGTTTATTATTTATGCTATACACTGTTCATTTGACGTTCTTCACGACTAAAGTCGGAGGATTCTCAATCGAATCATATTTTTGTTCCTCGTTGTCAAGTTCTGGGCTGTGTCAAACCAGCCCCTGCTATAGTCCATAACCCGCTTGTCTGAGCTTCCTCTACAACTTTAGCTCAGAGTCTTATTCAGACTTTTAAATATCTACTACACGTGAACAACCCTCTCAAGAATAATGCCATTCATCAAATGTTTAAGTTTATCAACAATTCATCCCAGAAAATAATCTTTCCTGTCGAGCTTTCATTGTAATAATTTGTCTGGGTTCATTATGTTTTTGGGATCTAGCATATTCTTAATTTGTTTTAGGATATTATAGGCTGGGCCCAATTCTTGTTTTATCCATGGTACTCTTATTAATCCAATTCCATGATGATTGCTTATTGAGCAGTCTAATGAAAGACAAATTTTCATACTAGTTTCCCATATTTTTTCGTAGAAATATGTTGGATCATTTTCTGATATTCCTCCTATTGTGAAGTACAAACATCCACCATTAGTATAGAAGTGGTCTGCATGGGCTGATGCATGAAGCACTGTCGTATTTTTTTCTTGAATGCTTTTCAGGGATGTCTTTATTTTTGTATGCAATTCTGGTAATTTGTTCCAAAGTCCTGAGACCTCAATCGTATCTATGAGTAATCCCATCTTCATGTATTGTTCTGCTTTTTCTCTTGCTTCAAATCGTTCTTTAAGCCAAATGGACGGTAACTCTTCACCAGACCATGAACCACCATGCTTTGTCACTATGTCATTAATTATTTGTCTTTGTGTGCTTAATATCGTTTGTTCATCTTCTAGTACCATTATTAATAATGGTTTATCCACTTTTCCAGTAAACCAGAGAGCAGAATCATCTTCATCATAGAGCCTGACTACGTCTGGATTTAAATTTTTTATCATAATAGTTTTTACTGCATTGAGTCCTCTATTAAAGTCATCGAATGTATATGATAATAATGTTCGCGATTGAGGCATAGGTCTTATTTTTAATGTTGCTGATGTTATTATTCCTAATGTTCCCTCCGACCCTATGAAAATATGTTTTAAGTCAGGTCCTGTCGAGGTTCTTGGCACTGGTTTTGTGGTTATTATTTCTCCTGTTGGTAGCACTACTTCTAAACTTACTACTATATCCTCTATACCACCGTATTTTGTAGAGTATTGTCCTATTGCTTTTGTTGCAATCCATCCACCTATAGTTGAATCATATATTGACTGAGGATAATGTCCTGTCGTGTAACCTTTTTTGTTTAATTCTTTTTCAAGTTCTATACCTTTAACACCTGCACTAACGTGAACTATCATATTTTCTTCATCAACTTCAATAGTTTTGAGGTCCTCTAAATCGATGAGTATTCCTCCCCGTGTTGCTATTATTCCTCCAACTACGCCAGATCCTCCACCTAATGGTATTATTGGTACATTAAAGAGATTAGCGATTTTTACTATTTTCGAGACTTCATCGGCATTTTTTGGTTTCACTATTACATCTGGGAGTGGTATTTCCATATTACGTAATGTTCTTGCTAGAAATAGTGGTGTGAAATCTAATGCTTTCGTTTTTAATATATTAACATCAGTAAATACTCTATCTGTACCTAGTATGTTTTCAAGTTCTATGATGGCTTTTTTAATATTCTCGTTCTTTTTTAATCTTTGGATATTCCATAGTGTCATTTATACCAACCTCTAGCCTTCTCAACAGCCTTTTTCCATAAGTTAAGTTTTTCGATATCGATGAACTCCTTTGGTTCGAATACTCTTTCAATTTTTATCAGTCTCTTTATATCATTTAATGATATGACGTCAAGCCCAATAAGTGCCATGTAAGCTGCTCCCGATCCTGTTGTTTCAAGGTTCTTTGGTCTTTCGACATTTATTCTTGTTAGGTTTGCAACATATTGCAGTAGGAAGTCACTTTTTGACAAATTTCCATCCGCTCTAATAATTTGTATTTGAGTTTCCGTGTCTTTTTGCATCACATCTATTATATCATAAATGCTGTATGCGATTCCTTCCAACGCTGATCTTATTATGTGTTCTTTTTTTGTTCCTCTGGATAATCCTATGAGCACTCCACGAGCCGTAGGATCATTGTACGGTGCCGATAAACCTGTAAAAGCAGGCACAAAATAAACTCCTTCACTATCATTTACTAACTTGGCTATCGCATCTATTTTTTCAATTTCTTCTAGTAGTCCAATCTCTTGAAGCCAAATTAAAAGTTCTCCACTAAACGCTATATATCCTTCGAGAAGATAACTTGTTGAATTCTTAATCTTCCATGCTATCATCGGTATAAGCCCATGTTCTGAGAATTTAATAGAATCTCCTACGTTCATATCTACAAAGCTTCCAGAGCCGTTAGTGACCTTGACCTCTCCTCTCATTATGCACGCTTCTCCAAAGAGTGCTGCTTGTTGATCAGCTGTGCTAACAAGTATTGGAACGCCTATTAGGTTTTGTGGCCCACTCTTGACTTCACCATAATCACTAATATTCTCCTTTACCTCTGGTAATATTGAATGTGGTATTTTAAAAGTTTCTATTATGTCAGTCCACCATGAGATTGAAAATGGATCAAAGAGTCCAGTAGCAGATGCATTAGATGGATCAATCGCATGTATTCCTCCATTTGTTAACATCCAGATTATATATGTGTTAAGTGTCCCAAAGAAGATCTCACCTTTTTCAGCCTTAGGCTTAACATCAGTTACATTATCGAGGATCCATCTCAAGTACATCGATGATGCATGAGGATATAAAAGGAGCCTTGCGAATTCTTCTGGCAAGTTTAACTCACTTTTTAATCTATTTGCGACATCATAACCTCTGGAATCCATCCACGTAATGGCATTATACAACGGTTTTCCACTACGATCCCAAACTATAGTTGTTGACCTATTATTTGTTATTGCAATTCCGTCTACCCTCTCATCATTTATTGTCGATTTTATAGTTTTAAGCAAAATTTGATAAATCTCAATTGGATCCTGCTCTACAAAACTAGGAGCAGGTTGAATCAATTTAAGCTCATTGATTGTTTTACGAATGAGTTCGCCCTTATCATCAAATAAAAGCGCTTTTAAATCACGAGTACCAATATCTAGAACAAGAACCTTTTTATTATTCATTCTAATTCCATTTTATCATGTTATAGCAAGAATATAAAATTAAACTACATTATTGCATCTATAGTTATTTTATTAACCTTAAATAAAGATGGATCAACCTCTACAAAACCTTCCTCTTCATTGATAGGTATTTCGATGTTTTCTTCTACAATTCTAAGTTTTCTAAAATACGGTTTTACAGAATAAAAAAGTGTGATCGGTTTCTTCTCTGTAATTTGATGCGGTATTAAAAACTTAACATTCTTACCTGGTTTGATAGTGATAAACTCTTCTTGAACACTAGGCTTTCTGAACACAAGACTTCCACTTTTTTCAACATTTTTCAATAATTCAAATGGTGCTAATGCGCCACCAACCACATAAACTCCTGACAAAGCTTCTAAAGTCTCATTAACTACTGGTCCTCTAGTATACGGATCTATAGCTATTGGAAGTTTATTAAGTAAACCAATGAGAGGTCTGAAACCAACTGAAATTATGAAAGTATCACATTCATATTCTCCATCATCTTTTATGGGAATAAAATCTTCATTACTTAGTGCTAACCTTACCTTTTCAATACGTTCCCTGCCCTCGACACGAGTGACTGTATGTTCTTGGATTATCTTGATACCTGGAATGCTCGATATTTTTCGTGGAGTAATCAATGTTACATCAAAATTTTTTGAGGCTAATAATTCTGAGAGCAATATACTGACCTCATTCTTACCTAATATTGCAATCTTTTTTCCGAACATGTATCCTTTCGATAAAAGTCTTAATGCCTCGGTGGCTGTAAAAACGCCTGATGGTCTATCTCCCGCTATCTTAGCACCAGCAACCGTTATATCTCTACTTCCTGTTGCAAATACTATTCTTTTTGTATTCACGGTAATTATTTCACCTTTTTTTACAGCTATTACTTTATGATTCCCTTTAGGATCGTAAACAGCATTAACAACTGTTGTTTTTGTATAAATTTCTACATTCTCCGGTGTATAGATTTCTTTTCTCGCAAATCTTAATATTCCTCCAATCTGTTCATCCCACTCAAAGACAATAGGTGTCAAATTATTTTTAATCGCACTAGATGTTGCTTTTAATCCGCTTGGACCTGAACCTATTATCACAATGTCACTGGTCAGTTCTTTTTTCATGGCTTATCACAATCCATGATGAACCACCCTTCTTAGTTACATTGTGTACTGGTATGTTAAGCTCCTCAAAAATATCTAAAATTACTGGTAAACAGTATGAACCTTGGCATTCACCCATGCATGCATTAGTATAGAATTTTATGCCATCCAATGTTGTGATACCTTTATTTATAGCTTCAACAATTTCCGCTTTACTTACAAGTTCACAGGGACAAACAATACTTCCATAATCTGGATTTCTTTTGATAATTGCTTTTATTTTTTCTGGTTCGTCAATTAGATCTCTTATTTTTATGCTACGTTCTCTTACTGGTTTAAAGTTTGAGCGTGGAGTTAGTTTAATGTGCCTCTGTAATAGTTGCACTACCATTTTTGCTATAGCGGGTGCTGCTGTTAATCCTGGTGATTGTATGCCTGCAACGTTTACGAAACTATTTCTAGGAATGTTTATAATAAAATCATTAGTATTGCTTGCCGCTCTTAAACCTGAGTATGCAACTAGCACGTCTGAGTGTTCAATTGATGGTATTATTCTCTTGTACTTGTTAATCATATGGTAATCATCAAGTTCTGTGCTAGTGTCCTCCCTATCAGTTGTACTCTCAATTAGGTTTGGACCTAATAATATTTTACCATCGATTGTTAAAAGTGCTCCTCCACCTTTTGTTTTTGGATCTGGTTTTAATGGCACTTCTGCGAGTAAATGATTATAAATGTTTTTTACGGAGAGTATTAAGTGCGTGCCTTTTCTTGGATATATTTTAAAATTATTCACCCCAGCCATTTTTGCAATTATATCAGCATTTATTCCTGCAGCATTTATAATCCATGACGTTTCTATTACACCTTTATTTGTATAAACTAATGCATTTTTATCATTAAACACTATCTTTTGTGCCTCTGTATTGAATGAGAAAATAACGCCATTTTCTCTACAATTATCGACTAATGCTAATATGAGTTCAAACACAGATATAACACCAGCTGATGGAAGATAAAGCCCTAGCTGAGCCTTTTTACTTATATTGGGTTCTAATTTTTTAAGTTTCTTTTTTGTAAGTATATGAACATTAATTTTGTTAAGCTTTAGATAGAGGTATATTATGAATGCCAAAATGTTTTCCAAAACGTTTAACGAGACTATAATGAGACCTGTTCTTTTAAATGGCACGTTGAGTTCCTTTGAAATCTCATCGTACATTCTATTACCTTCTAAACAAAGTTTACCTTTCAATGAGTTAAAAGGAAGTTGGAAAGCATGTATTATGCCTGCACTACCCTTAGTTGACCCCCAACCAGCATCTGGTTTTTTATCTATAACAAGGATTTTTAAATCATACCTAGATAGCTCTCTTGCTATAAAAAGCCCAGTTACACCAGCTCCTATGATGACGATATCAACACGATCCGGTAATAGGCTTGACACAATTATATGAAACGTTGCCAATGATATATTTTTAATGTTTAGATAAAAAACATGCATGGCATTCCTAAATCTTCTACGTACTATATCATGATACTTGATTAACAGATCATAAAGATTTAAATTCTTATAAAAATATTAAATAATGATAAACATGGAGAAGTTTAAATTTCCTAGTGAGGAATGGATTAAGGCGTATAAAGAAGAATTAAACAAGAATACGGCTTATGAAGAGGCTGCAAAAGACTGGGAAGGAGATTTTCTGTTTATTGTAACACCTGCTGAAGGATTAAGTAAGGAGTACGTGTTTTATGTTGATTTATGGCATGGGAAATGTCGTGATGCTTATATGATTCCTGACAGAGCCTCAAAAACCGCTGCGTTCGTTTTTGAAGGTCCCTATAGTAATTGGAAAAAATTAATCGCTGGACAACTTGATCCAATCCAGGGGCTTCTCACAGGCAAGTTTAAACTAAAAGGTAATATGGCTAAAGTTTTACGCTATACCAAAGCAGCATCAGAATTAGTAAAAACTGCTGCCAAAGTACCTACTGAATTCATTTAGAAATCTATGACCCGTCCATCGTAAGCATATTCAAACATTTTTCTGCAATTCTTTTCTTCTACAGGCCTAGGGTTCACTGTAATTCCTGTCGATTCCATAGATCTAGAAACCAACAAATCAAGCTTCGTAAAATACTCATCCTTAGAAACACTTAATTGTTTTACCGAAATAGGCTGCTCTAGCTCTTTTAAAAGCTCTATCACAGCTTGATCAAGATTCTTGTTCACTCCTGCTCTATCAGCAAGCTTCCTATACCTGTCAGAGGCGTGGCTCCAATTATATTGGATACTATATGGTAAGAATAAACCCACTGACCTACCATGAGGTACATGAAAAACAGCACCGAATGCATGAGCTAGTGCATGAGCTATTCCTATTTGAGAGTTGCTGAAAGCCATGCCTGCCATATCAGCTGCATGATGCATTTTTTCTCTAGCCTCAAGATCACTACCATTCTTATATGCTCTAGGTAAATACTTAAAGATCAATTCTACGGCTTTCTCAGCCAACGCATCAGAATAATCATTCCTCCAAGCTGAAACATAGGCCTCAATAGCATGTGCAAGAGCATCCATACCAGTATCTGCTGTGAGTCTGGGAGTCATTGATAATGTAAATTTTGGGTCCAGTATAACCAAGTCCGGTAAGACTTCTCTAGATGCTAATTCCATTTTTCTTAAGCTCTCCTTATCAGTTATCACAATGGCCCACGTGGATTCTGAACCAGTACCACTAGTTGTTGGTATACATACGAATCTTGCCCTGTTTCTTAATCCAAGAGGTTCGAGAGGATTTATTTCCTCAATCTTTTTATCAGGTCTTTCATAGAGTACCCACACGGCCTTCGCAGTATCTATTGCTGAACCACCACCTACAGCAACAAACCAGTCAGGTTTAAACTCGTTCGCCATTTTGAGAGCCCTATAAACAACTTCTGTAGATGGTTCAGGTTCAACACCATCAAAATACATCACATCAAAACTATACTCCCTTAATCTACCCTCCACAAGCTTAATATAGCCTAAATTTACCATAACTCTGTCAGTTATAATTAATGCTCTCTTCCCCCTCATTTCATTGAGCGCATCTAATGCATCCTCACCAAAAGCAATCTTTGAAGGTACAACAAACCACCACATAAGCTAATAATCCAGACTAAGCTATATAAAATTAAAAGAACGTTCTAAGATGTATAATAAAGCAAACAGCAACACTTCAGAGCAAATAAATTAGATTTTTGCTAAGTATTCTTTTGGTATCATGTTACCAATGTTAAGTATGTGTTTAGGATCTAGTTCATGTTTAAGTTTTGCAATTTGTATGAGCCCTTCACGACCATACATAAGTTCAAGTAATGGTCTTCTCTCATCATCTTCTAAATAATACCTCTTACCAACACCATGCTCAGCGCTCACTGTGCCCTTAAGTTCTACAGCCTTTCTTAAAAGTATTGTAATCAGTTTCATAGCCGTCTTAAGTTCATCTTCATTTGATGGAAGAAAGTTAAAGTGCAGGTGATTATTACCGATATGTCCAAAAATTACATATCTAATTTTGCTTTTATCTCCAATTTTATAATACCACTGCATCATCTCATTAAAATGCTCATCAGGAACAGCAATGTCAGTGGCTACCTTGTGAACATTCTTTGATCTCACGAACTCATTTATGCCTTCAGGCAATGCGTGCCTAATTTCTTTAGCATCTCTAGAATCCATCATAAAAGCTTCTAGTACATTATGTTTATTTAAAACTTCAGCAAATTTGTTGAGAACACTATTAGCATTTTCTGATGCATCAATAAGAACATCTATTATAGCGTTTGAACTACTTGGAATATTACCAGAATATTTTTCTCGAATGAATTCTACTGAGTTCTTATCGAAGAATTCAATAGCAAGAATCTTGAGTTCTCCCTTTTTTGCAATGTTTTTAAGGGTACGTGAAAACCTTATAGCTTCACTCTCATCTGAAAAATGAACAAAGAATGTGTATATAAGTTCTGGTTTTTGAATAAGCCTGACCTCAACTTCACTTATCACACCTAAAATTCCCTCAGAACCTATAAAAAGATCAATGAGATCCATATCAGGTTTTGCATACAAACCAGCAGCATTCTTTTCAACGTTAGGCATCACATAACGAGGAACATCAACCTCAATATTCTTACCATCAACAACTATAGTAAACTTGTAATTATCTGCAAAGATTTTGCCCCTTTTGATATCAAGAACTCTCCCATTAGTAAGCACTACACGAAGTCTTCGAACAAAATCTCTCGTTGATCCATAATAAAAAGTCATAGAACCTGAAGCATTCGTAGCCACAGTACCGCCAAGAAATGCACTCAATTCAGTGGGATCAGGTGGATAAAAAAGACCTTCACTTTCAACCATCCTTTTAAAAATCGCAAGAGGAATACCTGGAGGAGCTCTAGCATAGAATTCATGATTCCTCCCTAAAGCTATTGAATATTTTATTCCTGATTCAACATGCTCGATTAATTCTTCATTCTCATTTTTTGTCTCTACTTCCGTTAGCTCTTCCGTTGAAAGCACTATACCACCTAGTGGCACTCTTGAACCAGTTATACCAGTTCCTCCACCAGAAACTGTTATTAATATATTCTTTTCATTAGCTCTCCTCAACACATCAGAAATGTGAGCCTCGCATCTTGGAAAAATAACTTTTTGAGCATTACCTATCACAATCCTTGACTCATCAGCAAGATAATTATATATTATACTAGGATCATCACTTTCCCTTACTCTTTTTTCACAGAATGATGACAATCTAGGGCTTTCTGCAACAACAATATTCATCAAAACTCACTATGAATACGATTAACCATTATATAAGCAATTACATTTTGATGTCCTTAAAGCTGAAGCCGAGGATATTCCTGGCTTAAAGTTTCATAATACTGGGTTTTGGATCGTGTTAAAATCAGACCTACTATGATCATATAACCCACTTGAGTACATTATATTCAGTCTAGAAGACCTCTAGACTACCACAGCTTTCGTCAAGGAATTTATCACTCAAAACACCTATTTACTAGCCTATGCCCGGTGCGGTGGAAGGTTAGCACCGAATGGGCATAGATGATCTCAGGATGAGGGAATTTTCCGTTGACCCAGAAAGCCATCGATGAAACTTTTGCAGAGATGGAACAGACAGTTATAAAAAAATTAACTATCCAACAACGATGTAAATCTCTTTAGGTTAAAGGACATTAACGAACCGAATATATTAGGTTATAGGTATTTATTTATGCATATTATTTTTAATATGAACAATAATGTATAAGATTACCACAGAGTTGCGTGGTGTAAAGGTATGGGAAGTATTGCTAGTATTTAGAGATTATGATAAGAATGTTAACAACTATGAAATAGGAGGTAATGATTGGTTGATCAGAATAGTAAAGGAGGATACAGATATTATACATGGAATAGAAATACCAGTTATTTATATAGAAGCTGAGGGTAATGAAGAGAAAGTTAACAAGATGTTAAAAGAGATTAAATTAAGATTGTTCAAAGCATCTGGTATCTAACACAGTTGATTTCGAATTTATTACTTAAAGAGATGATTAAGAACAAGTAAAGTATATATATTGTAAAAGAGACTAAAAATTAGTGAGTCTTCATGGTTAAGGCAGGTGGTTATGCAAATCACGTTGCTTTCATAGATTTAACAGAACGAAGGGTTGAATATGATGAGGTTTGTGAAGAAGATGCAAGGAAGTATGTGGGTGGTAGAGGTTTAGGTGTAAAATATGTTTACGATTTAAATCCAAAGGCAGATCCATTTTCGCCTGAAAATCCGCACGCACTAATGGTTGGGCCGCTCACTGGTAGTTTAGTTCCATTGAGTGGTAGGCTTGCATCAGTGACTAGATCACCATTAACAGGTACTGTTACAGACTCTCATGTTGGAGGCTATGTTGGTGCTGCTTTAAAATGGGCTAAGTTTGATGGAATAATTATGACTGGTAGTAGTGATAAACCAGTTTACTTATTAGTAAGGGATGGTATTGTAAAAATAGAAGATGCGACTTCTCTATGGGGTAAGGGCACTTTAGAGGTTACGAAGTTGCTTAAAGCTAAGTATGGTGAAAATGCTAAGATTTTTGCTATCGGTCCTGCTGGTGAACGAAAAGTACGATTTGCTGCTATAATACACGATGGCGGTAGGGCTTCTGGTAGAGGTGGTACAGGAGCTGTGATGGGTTCTAAGAGGGTAAAAGCTGTAGTTGTGATAGGTCATGAGAAGGATATGCCAAAACCAGCAAGACCTGAGGTTTTTGAGAAAGGAAGAGGGTTGGCATTAAAGAGAATCCTAGAAAGTCCTATAACTGCACCACGTAAAGGAGGTCTATCTGTGTATGGTACTAGTGTGCTCACAAACATAGTAAACGAGATAGGTGCATTTCCTACTAGAAATGGAAAAAGTACCTCGTTTGAATACGCCTATAATATTAGTGGAGAGAACCTTAAGGCCACCATACTAATATCAACACCAACTTGTCACGCGTGCCCAGTTGCATGTAAAAGAGAGTCAGAGGTCAAGACTGGTAAGTATGCACACAAAAGTGAGGGCCCTGAATATGAGACTTCGTGGGCATTAGGTGCAAATATTGGTTTAGGTGATATACAAGCAGTATCATACCTTAATTATTTAGCCAATGATATAGGTATTGATACAATCGAACTTGGAAATGTACTAGGCGTAGCTGCTGAAGCATCTGAGAGGGGATTAATTGATGAAAAAATAGCATGGGGTGATGCGGACAAGTTTATCGAATTAGTTCATCTAATAGCTAGAAGAGAAGGTATAGGGGAGATTTTGGCAGAGGGTAGTGCAAGGGCAGCAAAAGCTTTTGGTGATCCTGATATGGCAAACGCCGTTAAAGGTCAAGGAATACCTGCATATGACCCTCGAGGTCTTACAGGATTTTCAATAGCTTACGCTACTTCTAACAGAGGAGCATGCCATCTAAGAAGCTACACACCTGCAGCAGAACTCTTCGGTATACCAGAAAAACACGATCCATTGGCTACTAAAGGGAAACCAGAGTTAGTGAAACTCTTAGAGGACTTCTTTGCCTTAACGGATTCATTAGATGTATGCAAATTCTCGACTTTTGCCATGACACTCGAAGATTATGCAACATTGCTCACAGGTTTTACAGGCTGGGATATAGATGTTAATGAAGTGCTTCGTATTGGCGAAAGAATTTGGAACTTAGAAAGATACATTAATCAAATGAATGGATTCGACAGAAGACATGACATACTACCAAAAAGATTCATGACGCAACCATCAGATTCAGGTCCAAGCAAAGGCAACATAATCACACCAGCACTCTTTAACTCATTACTTGACGAATATTATAGGCTAAGAGGATGGAACAGCGACGGTACAATACCATTTTCAAAACTTAGAGAACTCCAAGTACTATAAAAATAACTTCTTATTTTTATAAACATTTTTTACACTCTTTTTCATTAGTAATGTTTCTAAACTCAGGTAAGTAAGATTCTGATGATTAAGGACATATAGTTTTTCGTTATTCGTGTCTCTACTTAGTCCTTTTCACTTTCGATTCGTTAATCTATCCGGATTGTTCGTAAAAACATGGGAGTGTTTAATATTGTGATAATGAATATTATGCTCATTAATTTTTCCTTAACTTGGTGCTCATTTTTATATTTTTATAGTTATTAGACTCTTTGAAAAAGATGTCTATTTAATTCATTATTACAATCTTGAGATCTTAACACTAAACAACTTAACAGATTTTTAAATAATCAAAAAATAATATTTTTTGCATAAGTGGGCTTAGAGTTTAAATTTATATGGGACATTAGGTTAGTATTTTCATGGAATTTGTCTTTGTGAGCTGGAGAGAATTGTTAAAATTAACTTATGAATTAGCTTTTAAAGTTATTAATTCAAGATACAGACCAGATATGGTTGTGGGTATAAGTAGATGGGGATTAATACCAGCTCTTGTGCTATCAGATGCTTTAAACATTAATGACGTAGTATCAATTAGAATTCAGCACTGGAGTCAAGGTTTAGATGGTTCTACAGTAAAGGTACAAGAGCCAATAGGAATTGATGTAAAAGATCATAAAGTATTAGTTGTTGATGAAGTTGCTGATACAGGTTTAACTCTAAAAACAGCCGTAGAAGTATTGAAATCATTAGGAGCAAATGAAGTGAAAACTGCAGTGCTATATTTAAAACCAAGAAGTATATTCAAACCAGACTATTGTGGCATCACAATGAAGACTAATGCATGGATTATTTATCCATGGAGTATATTTGAAGAGCTAAGCAATATACTTAATGCATGCCATGATAATTCCGGTATAGAGTCCTTCATGAATAAAGTTGAATTGGAAGACCTCTTAAATGTAGAGCAAATTAACGAATTTTTGAAGATTCGATGTAAAAAAGTCCCATAAAATTTTTAGTATTTGGCTTTACCTCTGGAATTCTGTAAATACCTCCATGAGTGTTTTTCCGACTTCCATGAACCTCTTACTTAATATTTCTGGCTTATCTAGTACTGATTCTCCGGTTTTCAAGTTATCACTCACTACTAATACTCCTCCCGCTTTAAAACCTCTTAATCGCGCAATCGTGAATAATGTCGCGCACTCCATTTCTACTGATAATATGTTTCTATGTGACCATGTGTCTACAAATTGTGGATTTTCTGCATAGAATGCGTCAGAACTGAAAACTCCTCCTATATATACATTGGGTATTACGGTTTTTAATTTTTTATAAATTGTGTATGTAAGCTCAATATCAGGGGATGCAGGATAACAGTTTTCTATACCCACATACATTCCAATGGTACCACCTACAGGGTATGCAGCACCATCAGCAACGATAATATCTCCAATTTTTATTCCTTCTTTAAATGCGCCAGTAGTCCCTAACCTTACCATTATCTCAGCTCCCAACATTCTTAGTTCTTCAAAAACTGCTGCCGACGATGCTCCCCCTATCCCGTGTGTTGCAACAGTTACTGGAAATCCCTTGTAGAGTCCAGTATACGTTATAAATCCCCGATTCTCATTAACTAATCTGGGATTTTCAAGAAGTCCGGAAAGAAGTTTTGCACGCCCTGGATCACCAACTACTATCGCACTTTTAGCAATGTCATCCTTACTCGCAAGTATATGAACAGGCTTCATATGCTCACCACGTTTTCTTTCTTAATAAATTTATATAATCTTTTCTTGCATAAAAAAGATTAACTTAATACCATAAATTATTATGGTCTAAAAATAGCGAAAATTTTAGGAAGTGATGTTAAGTTTTTCCTTTAAGAGTAATTTGTTTATTTTCCCAGTGCTAGTTAACGGAATATCCTCTACGATCAGTATTTGTTCTGGTAACCACCACTTTGGAATTCTCCCATCATAAACAGATTTTCTTAAATATTGCATAATTTCTTCTTGTGAGATTTGTGTTGAGGGACGTAATTTAATTATTGCTATTGGCCTTTCTCCCCACTTCTCATCCCTTATTCCTATTACTGCAACTGTATCGACTTGAGGTATTTCTGATATTATAGATTCAAGAACACTTGTTGGTATCCATTCACCACCACTTTTTATAGCATCTTTTATCCTATCAAGTATTCTTATCCCACCTTCCGAAGTAATTAGTGCTATGTCTCCAGTTCTAAACCAATCATTTTCATATGAACTTTTCGTTTTCTCAAGGTCTTTATAATATTCACCAGGTAACCATGGTGCTTTAACATATAATTCCCCCATTTCGTTTGGTCTGGCAATAGTCCCATCTGGTTTTATAACTCTAAAGTCAACAAAAGGTACAGGATGCGTTGTAATTCTTACGTAATCAATAACATCGCTTATAATTGTGCTCTTTGGAATAATTGAGATGGAAATTGCTAACATATCAGTTCCACCATAAATAGTTGAGAATCGTATACCTATTTCATCCATCTTTTTTGCAAGATTTATTGGAATAGGCATTCCTCCAACTAAAATCTTTAAACCTTTTAGCTCAGATGAATTAGGCTGTGAAAGAAGCATATGGACCATAGTTGGTACAGCATTTAACCATGTCACGTTCTCTTTTTTAGTTAACTCTATTGTCTTTTGCGGATCAAATCTCCCACCTAAAACGTATTTTGCACCCAAATATGGTGCGTGAAAAACCGATCCCCATGCCCAGATATGATAGAATGGTATTAGTGGAAATATTACATCATTACTATCTAACTTTGCTGGGGTGTTGTATAATCCTAATTGGTGTACTATTGCTAGAGCACCATGGACTACTTTTTCATGGCTATACATTACTGCTTTAGGCAATCCAGTAGTGCCTGAAGTATAGAGGATTGAATATGGATCATTTTCTTTTACTTCTATTTCTGGTTCTTTAACTATACGTCTTGTAATTAAATCATCGTATATTATTTTTGTCTCATTTGCGTCTAAACCTATCACTTTTTCTTGTCTGATATATTTAGAAAGTGCCATAAAATCTTTTGACAAAAATATCCATTCTACTCCCGCGTGTTTTATAGTATAAACTATTTGCTCTGGTGGTAATCTTATATTGATAGGATAAATTATAGCTCCAATCAAACTAGATGCATATAATAATTCTACATATTTGTGAGTATTATAATCAGCTACACCAATTACCGTACCTTTAGATATTCCTAGTGAAAGTAAAGAGTTAGCAAGCCCAATAACTCTTTCATATGTTTCTCTATATGTTTGACGATGATTACTCTGGACTATCTCAATATTAGGTGATAAAGTAATAGCTCTTTTTAGAAAGGAAAATACTGTGAAGCCTTCATGCATGATGTACAATCCTCCTAGATCTTAACTCTTCAATCACAAATAACTCCTTTGCTTTTTCTACTATGTCTCTCGAATAGCTTTTGCCTTCTAAATATCTATCACTATACAATTTCGCTATGGTTACGAATCTATCTAGGTTTAGCTTTGAACCAATATGCGCCAATAAGATCACTGTTATTGAATGGCCAAGGGACGTAAGTGTATCTTTTGCATAAAACTGAGCTTCTGTATCACTATATGTTGTAAGTCTTGATAATGTTTCTTCTATTTTTGTTTTTGCAAATTCTGCTATTTCTTTTCCCTCTCTGATGTCATTTATTAAATTTTTCACGTCATCTAAAAGTTGTATGTGAGCACCTTTTTTAGCTATTGCTTCTAACATGTCTAATGCTTGTATGTTACTTGTTCCTTCCCAAATTGGTGTTATTAAAGCTTCTCTATGAAGTCTTTCTATAGGATACTCTTTTAAGAATCCTATCCCGCCATAAATTTCCATCGCCATCTTTGATACGTACGCAGCCGTCTCAGCAGTAATATTTTTTGTTATATGAGTAAGCAACCGTGCATAGTGATATTTCTCAGTATACGGAGGTGTGTCCATCCACGATTTTTGGAATTGATCTACAGCCTTGAATGCTAGTGCTGTAGTTCCTTCAATAAGTATCTCCATATCTAGCAAATCTCTTTGGACTAACGGATGCTCTATTAGACGTTTACCAAAAGCATTTCTGACTTGCGTATAATAATAAGCCTCAAGAAATGATTTTCTTGCAATACCTAAAGCTCCAATAGAGTTTGCTAAACGAGAAACCATTAAGTCCTCCATTGTATAGTAAATACCTTTTCTTTGTTCGCCCAAAAGATATGCTTCAGAGTTGTGAAATTCTACCTCACCTGTGGGCACACTTATGGTTCCACTCTTTTCTTTTAATCGTCTAATTATGAAATTCCTCTTACCAGAACTATTAATCTTTGGCACCAAAAATAATGCAAGACCTTTTGCACCAGGTTGTGCCTCCTTCGGCCTAGCAGTAACTAATGCCATATCAGCAAGACCGACATTACTAGCAAAATATTTTGCATCTCCGTTTATGACCCACGTTCTTCCATTATAAAAGGCCTCGGTAACATTGGCACCTAAATCACTTCCACCTTGAATTTCAGTGAACCATGTGGCACCATACATTATCGGATCAGCATCTCCAATTAGATGCGGCACATACTTTTTTAAATCTTCAGATCCATACTTGTATAAAGCATATGCTGTTTGATTTGTTACTGTTATTATGCATGCTATTCCGGGATCAGAAATCAAATATAGCGAAGCGTAATGCTTATGCCAATTTCCTTCCTTATATGGAGGTTTGTTCACACTGTATTCTTTTAATAATTTTTCAAGAACCCATCTTTGCGCGGGATCTAACCATACACTATCAACGCGCTCGCCATTAACACTCCACATTATATGTTTCGGATTAGCATTTTTATCAATATAATCTGCGATCTCGTAAAGCTCTTTACCAACAAATTTTCCCAATTCAGAAAAATCAACGCTTTTACCAATATAATACTCAAGTATTACTCGAAACGGTTTATCAAGCTCAAAATGATTTTTACCATACACATTTGACAAATATGAATAAGTATCATCCATAATACTTCACCTTATTCATAATGCTTAGAACTATTTAATAAATTTATCATTCCCTTTGCAATTGAAAGCTTCACACTTTAGGATGTTGGATGCAAACTTGAACAATTTTAATAGCTAAAAGTCTTCGATTGCGTTAACTAAATACTGCAAAAATAGTTTTCATTGTTATTCTATTGTTTTTATAGGTTTTGTAGAAGATTTATGTATCATTTTCCAAACATTCTCGATAATAGAGGTTAGGAGAGGTAATATAATTATAAAAAGTAATATTGGATATCTTGCCTCTATTATAAACCCTTGGTATTTGGTTGTGTATACTCCACCTGAAGTAATTATGATGATATATGCAATGAACGCCATGTTAATACCTATTGAAATTATTCTACCTATTACACTATTTTCTAGCATGCCTGTGAACGCTGCGAGAATAGTGATCATTATTAGATATGTCATGAAGGATTGTGGCTCAATATTTGCTGACTGCAGAAATGAGTGTGTAAAAGGTATGCTGAAGACAAAAGCGATTATCATTATATATATTGCTGCTTTTATACCAGACATGAGAATTTTATTAATTAAACTCTTTATATCCATATAAAACACCTAAGGTATTTGAACGCTAAGTGTTGATGTTTTTGTTATCCCATTAACAGTTAGTGTTATAACAGCATTATAAGTTCCAAATCCTATGGATTTTTTAATAAAAACGGGTATAGTACCATGAATTCTTGTCTTTGCTGGAACATTAAGTGTTGATTCACCATATCCATAGATTTGCGTGTCTTTTATCATTATTTTCACATGACCACTAATTTCTTGAGGCAAGTTGTTTGTAATATCATACGATATGGATAATCTCATGTGAGTTGAATTGTAATCGTTTACTCCGTCAATATTATAATTAACGCTAATTAATGGTCCTATTTTTGTTTTAGTTGAATTTTGGGCAATAATCTCTATTAATGGTTTTATAGAGATTTCCACTCGTGTAGTGAGCGTCAATGTTGTTTCATTCATTATTGCAGTTTGAAGAGAGGTTTCGTTTATACGTAAAATAATGTTATCCATCTTTTTTACACTGTTCGGGGGAATATCAACGCGTTGCGATACTGTTTCTGAAGTTAAATTTCCAATAGCTATGTTGAATCCTATTTTTAAGGATAGAGGATATATTCCACTATTTCTAAGTGTAAAACCTTCCATTATTAAATGCGTTCCATTGAACGAAAGTTCTGGTACATTAGTAGTAAATAAGGTTTGCATATCTTCTGAAAGTCTATAGGCTGAGTAACCAAACGTTACCAATATAATAATAGATATTAATGAAGGAATGATAAAAAAGGCTTTTAACGGCCCAATCGCTCTCTTATGCATTATGTGTTTCACCTATTTTTCCTGTTTTCCTTTTGTTTCTTCCTTAAGAGCCTCCTTAGGTATCGTTATCACCTCAGTTCCTTTCTCGACCTTCAACGTCACCATTCCAATACCTTTCTCAATTTTGAATGACTCAAGCCCTCTAAGCAATAAAATTGATCCAACCCACGCCATTATTCCAAGAAATAACGCTTTTACACCTGCCTCAAGTAATATGTTTATTGCGCCTATCATATCCGTTCCTATTGGAATTGTATAACTTAGGTAACTTTGGTAAGCAAAAACAAACACAATTAGAAGTAAAACTATTCCTGCACCAATGAATACGAAACCCATGATTCCAGTTTTCTCCACAGCATTCACGGGATATTTTCATGTTCAAAATATAAAAAGGTTTCTGTTAAATGAAATCATCTATAATAACTATTAAACTTAAAATTTAATCTCTCTTATAACAACAATAACTGAAATACTAAAAAACCTATTCTTATTTTCTATTATATACTATCCTCTTTACATAATAATGCTAATCTGTCATTAACACTCTCTTCAACTGAAGTCGAGTGATTCATTATTCTTCAAGTTCTCAGGGTCTCATAAAGCTCTGAGACACTTTAACGTAACACTTACACACTCATAGCTTACTTGAGAGCAATTCACTCAAAAACATCATAAACATATACCCAAGCCTATTGACAATCCATCTCAGAACTAAAGCTTTTAGACTTTCTTTGAATATATATGTAGTTGTTATAACTTCCTAATGATTTCAATAAATGTGTCTAAAAGGGTCCCAAGTTAAGTAGGAGTGCTCGGTATTTTGTTGTCTGTATCTCCGCTTAACGCTTCTTCTTGAGATGAGTTAGAAAATTCGGTTAATTGGTTTTATGAGTTTTAATTATTTTAATAGTGTCTGATGTCATTTTTATTGTGAATATTATAAGTATTAATGCTATTACTAAGAGTAATATTGCATATGGTGTTGATCCCAATAATTTAACTGTGTTTCCACCGCTAGCTAATATTGTCAGCCAAGCATAGTCCATCCATACATGACTTATATACATTGTGCTTAATCCCTTTATTCCATGTTTTGAGGATTCTTCTATTAAGGGATAACCTACTGTGAGCCACCATGTTAAAAAGTATGCGTTCAATCCTGTAAGTATTATTCCTATACTTACAGCACCTAATGGATCTGTTATTATTAATGATGCAGTCAGAGATGATGTGTTGTTTTTAAGAATTTTTATAGAATCTCTAATTAAAAGATAGGAGAAATATAACAAGAATAATATAACTATTATGTTAAGCATTAGCTTAGTTTTCGATAGGAACCTTTTGAATTGGTTAATAAGCTTATAAAGCACAACTACATAAGGTAGCTCTACTATCATATGACCTAAAGCTATTAAGAGACCTCCAAATAATCCCATAGAAGCTCCAATGATTATTGCTGAGGCTGAAAGAGGTCCAGGACTTAAGGCTCCGCTAAGTGTTATAGCCAACGTCAAAGGTATGAGCTTTCTTATACTCACTATGGGCACCTCAATGTTTAGCATTACTTATTAAATTAAGAGGTTATAAAGATTTTGTAACAATAAAAATATTAAAATAATTTCTCTCGTGAAAGATTTACATAGCTTTATAGTCTCATCGAAGTCCCCAATTAACCTTACGAAGAATTATGTACATAAACAACTGTAGAAACTTCAGTCTCTGATCAGTTTTGTTAAAAAGACATCGTTGCTGTGAGATTTCTGTGTTTGAGATGAGAATTAGATAATATGAGTGATCGTGCGTTTTAACCGATAAATTTTTAAGTTCAATTAAAATCTATGTATCATGCCATACTCGATTACGATATTTAAAGTTTTGTTGATACTAGCATTTTTAGTTTACATGATGACAGATTTATTTTTTATTATTACAGGTACCGTTCCATCAGACTTTATTCTAATTGAGAATCTTCTCTATATGATAATTTACTTTGTCTTATTTTTAGTGTTAATAAAAGATGAAAAAAGGAGTGTTGTTGCTTTGATGACTATAATTGTAGCATCATTTAATGCGGGAAGAGTGTCTGAGTCTATAGTAGATTCTTTAGGAAGAGTGCATCCTTTAGCGATGTCTCATGTCCCATTGTTTGCAGGTCTTGTAGTTCTTATAATAGTTGCATTTTTGAATAGGTGATTATTTGATTTCTACTGTGATTGTGTTGTTTTCTTTACGGATTTTTATTAGTGTTTTTATTGGTATTTTGAAGCGTTTTTCTATTATTTCTTTTCCGTTGTACATTACTTTTTCCATTATGCATGCAATGTCCATGATCTTTACATTATGTTTTAATAAGGTTTCTATTATTGCTAAGAGTGTTCCACCTGTGGAAACAGTATCGTCAATGATTAATACTTTATCACCTTCGTTTACACCGTAAATGTAGTATGTTCCTCTTTCATAGCCTGAGGAATATTTAACTTTATCGAGAAGATTTTTTGATGAAAAGAAACGTTTTCTTATTATTGCTAATGGTTTTCCTTTCATCTGAGCTATTAGTGAAGCGACTGGTAACCCTAATGCTTCAGGCACCACGACTTTATCTATATCATTAGATGTTATACTGTTTATTTTATCTGCTATCCATGCAATAACGTTTGGATCCGGTGGCGGTATGTTTTCTGTGATAGGATTTACAATAAATTCATATATTTTTTTAGAATTGTCCTTGACCCATTTCCTCTTAATAATTTCTGCTTTTTCAAAATATGAGATTATTTTAGCTATCATTTCTTCATCATATTTTCTCTTAATCTTTTCTGTCCCGTTTAATTCTCTGAAAAAGCATGAAAAATTGCCCGTATGACATGCTGGACCCAGAGGTTCCACTAGATAAATCAGTGCATCTTCGTCACAATCAATCTCTATTTTTACGACTTTTTGATAGTGCCCTGATGTCTCACCTTTAAGCCATAATATGCCTCTAGAGCGACTCCAATAATGTGCAAAACCGGTTTCTAGAGTTTTACGTAATGACTCTTTATTAACATAAGCGACCATGAGTATTTTGTGAGTAACAAAATCTTGAACCACTACTGGTAATAATCCTCCGCCCTTTTCAAAATCTAGATCGTCGATAGTAATTTTTTCTTTTATAGACATTTACATCACCATGGGTATCTTATTTTAACACCTTTTTTTATTAAGAACTCTTTCACTTCTCTTATCGTGTATTCGTTGTAATGAAATATTGATGCTGCTAAAGCCGCGTCGGCATTAGCTTTGGTTAAAGCTTGATATATGTGCTCTAATGAACCAACACCACCACTTGCAATGACCGGTATGTTAACGTTTGAAGTTATCGATGATATTAATTCTAAGTCGTATCCTAGTTTTGTGCCGTCCCTATCTATGGAGGTGAGTAGTATTTCACCAGCACCTAATTCTTCCACTTTTATAGCCCATTTTATTGCATCTATCCCTCGTGCTCTCTTTCCACTATGAGTATATACTTCAAAGCCTGAAGGCATCTTATTAGAATGTTTTGCATCTATAGCAACAACTACACATTGGCTTCCATATTTGTCTGCTAGCTCTGTTATTATGTTTGGATTCTCTACTGCAATAGTGTTGATAGATATTTTATCAGCCCCATTTCTAAGTATTACATGGGCATCATCCATATTCTTTATACCTCCTCCTACTGTAAATGGTATGTCTAATGTTTCTGCAATTTTTTTAACAAGTTCTACAAGAGTTTTCCTGTTCTCTACTGTTGCTGTTATGTCGAGAAATACTAGTTCATCAGCCCCGTCATTTCTATATTTTAACGCCATCTTTACGGGGTCTCCTACATCCCTCAAATCTCCAAATCTACGACCTTTCACTACTCTTCCATTATCCACATCAAGGCATGGTATTATTCTCTTCACAACGCTCATCGTGAGATCACCTTAAGTATATCATCGATCTTCATTAATCCATCATAAAGTGCACGACCAAGTATTACACCCCTAACTCCCAAATTTCTCAGTTCTATTAGATCATTTATTGACGATATACCTCCAGCAATATAGACTCCCTTTAAGTATATCTTTTCAAGTTCTTTAATAATCCCACTATCAAGTCCACTTAGTGTCCCATCCTTTGTTGTATTAGTTGAAAGGAAGAGTCTAAATCCCTGATGCCATAAATCTTTAAGCACAGTAGTAAGCTCTAGCTGTAGTTCTTTTCTCCAACCATTAACAACTATTTTTCCATTTTTATGATCTAATGCAATTACTACGCGTTCGGTTCCATATTGTAATAATTCAGAACCGTTTATTTGACCTGAAAAAATACCTGTTCCAATTACAACTCTGTCAGCAATCTTTAACATGTCATTGACATCCCGTATATTACGTAAACCGCCTCCGACTTGGATAGGAATGTTAACGTTTGTAGCGATCTGGATTATTGTATCTGAATTATTTCCTAGTCCTAATGCAGCATCCAGGTCTACTATATGTAATCCATAGATGTTCATACTTTGCCATTGTAGTGCAATCTTTACTGGTTCATTGCTATATACAATAATGTTAGATGGATCTCCACGCACTAATCTTACTACTTTACCTTTCATCAAATCTATTGATGCCCACAATTCCAAACGGCTCACCTTTTAACGATTTTTACAAAGTTTTTTAGTATTTCTTGTCCTGTATTGCCAGATTTTTCAGGATGAAATTGTGTGCCAAGCACGTTGTTACTTTCTATGACTGATGAAAATTTGACACCATAAATTGTTACACCCTTTATTATTGATTCGTCCTTTGGTTGTGGGAAATATGAGTGAGCAAAATATGCCCAAATTTTTCCATCAATATTACTGAGTAATTCACTTTTGTTTTGAGGTATTACTAGATTCCACCCCATGTGAGGGATTTTTACATTACTAGGGAATTTTATAACTTTTCCTTTAAAGAGTGATAACCCTTTCCCTTCACCTTCTTCGCTCGTCTCAAAAAATAATTGTAATCCTAAGCATATACCAAGCAATGGTGTTCCATTCATGATTGATTTCATTATATTATTTCTAAATTTTAAAATTATGTTGCTTGCTGCTGAGAAATTGCCAACTCCAGGTAATATTATCGCTGAGTATTCGTCTAAATCTTGTTCCCTAGTTATTATATCTGTGTTTATATCAATTCTTTTAAGCGCTGCTATCAAGCTGAACATATTACTTGCTCCATAATCTATTATGGCAAATTTCATCTACATCACTCCCTTAGAGCTAGGCGCTCCTTGTCTTCTTGGATCTATTGTCCATGCGTCTTTTAATGCTATTCCTAATGCTTTAAATACCGCCTCAACCTTATGATGATCGTTTGTACCCTTCATTACTGAAATATGTATTGTTGCTTGTAATGAATCTGCAAGTGATCTAAGAAAGTGAACAATATCCTCAGACGCTATATCCTCAATTCTTCTATTTGTAAGTTTAACATTAATATCTGAATAAGGGCGTTGTACGAGGTCTACACTAACAAGTGCTAAAGCGTCATCCATCGGTATTATCGCGAATCCAAATCTTTTAATGCCAGCTCTATCATTTAGTGCCTTTTTCAAAGCATCTCCTAATGTTAATGCCACATCTTCAACTATATGATGGACTAGGTCTCCTTGAGCATTAATTTCAATATCAATAATTCCGTGCGTTGCTAAGCTTTTTATCATATGATTAAGAAACTTCACACCGGTGTTTACGTTACATTTGCCTATACCGTCTATGTTTACTTTTACCTTAACTTGTGTTTCATTAGTTGTCCGTTCACTCAATCCTATTCTCATAAAAATCACCCATGTTTTTGATTAAAAGAAGAGTTCGAGCTAAAGTTTTGACCGATTTAACAATCAAATCAGAACCTAATTTTACAAAAAGTTCTTCATATACCTTAATATTTTCTTTAAGACCTATAACGCTCGCAAAAAATATTTTTGATCCTTTCTGCCTTGCATATTTAGCAATTAATATGTCCTCTGTAGAATCGCCAATATATAATGTGATTAATTCTTTGCTCATTTTTATGAGGGGTTCAGGTGAAGGTTTTTTCATGACGACAGCAAGATCTTTGTTAGTTCTTATTAAATCCTCTATAAATATAGAGGAATCAAAGTCAAAGTGTTTTGATAAAGGAGTTAGAATATATTCAGTTCCTACTCGTGAACGTCCAGTTAATAAAAGAAACTTCCTATTTTTAATTAGTGATTGTAACATTTTTAGATCATTCTCGTCTATAAGGAGTTTTTCGTTTTTGATTAATCCGTCTTTGTTAAGTAGCGGTGATGAATTATAAATTCGTCTGTAAAGGTTCTCACCGTAATATATACTATCAAAGAGTTTTGCAATCATACTATTAACAGGATCTATAGGATCTCCTAGTAGTTCGATAAATTCGTTTAATTCACTTAAAGTATTATTATATTCACATAGTTTTGTTACGTATTCCTTTGTTTTGTTGAACGAATTCTCATGAATGAAATTGATAAACTGTGAAAAATTGGCTCGAAAGCTGTTAATGTGCACTGATCCATTTAAATATTGTACATTCTTCTTTTTTAAGTCTTTAATCACTATTTCAGCAATGTTCTTAGGTAGGTGCGAAAAGATGCCGAGAGCTATTACGTATGTTAAATCCCAATCATTATTGAAAAGTCCAGTAAGTCTTAGTTCATAAATTTCTTTGTTACTAATTATCTCTTCATTAGTAATTGATTTAAATAAATATTTCAATGTTTCCTTTATTGATAAATCATATGAATTCCTTGTATCAATAAGTACACCATCACAGTCAAAAACTATATTTTCTATTGATTTTAGTTCGCTGGCTCTATGTTTATTTATGTAAGCTGTATCGTTATTTAATAATAATGAATAATACTCACTCCATAACGTTTGCTATCACCTCAAGGAATTTAGCGTTCATTTCGTTCAAACCAACTGTTACTCTAAAGAAATTGTTTCGTCCTAATACATCAATACGTTTTATTTTTATACCATTTTTTATTAACTCTTTTTCAAGTATTTCTGGATCTATTGGTGAGCGAAAGAGTAGAAAATTAGTGTTAGACCTATATACTTTAATATTAAGTTTAAGCAAGTCATTGTATAGTTTTTCCCTTTCATCCTTTAATCTGCTAACTGCGGCCTTAATAACATCTATATTCTGTATAAGTTTTGTAGCAATTTTTGCAGAAAAACTAGAGATCGGGTATGGATATTGTGCTGTCTTGAGTAGTGGTTTGATGATTTCAGGTTGTGCTATCATATAGCCTAGTCTTAATCCAGCAAGACCGTAGGCTTTTGAAAAAGTTCTTAGCACAATAAGGTTTTCATACTTTTTAACAAGATTGTACACCGAGTATTCAGCAAAATCTACGTATGCTTCATCAATGACAACTAAACCTTTCGCTTCCTCTATAATGCTTTTTATATCATCAATAGGGAACTGATTACTTGTAGGATTATTTGGAGAACAAATGAATATTAGAGATGCATTTTTAGATTTCTCTAATAGGTTACTTAAGTTTAAAGAGAAATCATCATTGAGTGATACGTCGATGTACATTCCTCCATGAAAGAGTGTTCTTAAACGATACCAAGAAAATGTAGGAGCTATTGAAACTACCACATTATTCTGTGCGAAAACATCAGTAAGAATATCAATTAGCTGATCACTACCGGCCCCTATCATAAACCAATCTTTATCTATATTAAAAAGCCTTGATAATGCATTTACTAACTCTGTATATTCTTTTTCAGGGTATAAACGTAAATCGATTTCATTCAACGATTCGATCGCTAATTTTGTGAGGAATTCTTTATCAATAAAGAAGTTTTCATTTCTATCTAAACAGATCATTGAATCTTTATAGTATTCAGGCTTTTCATAACCCTCAATCTTGCCTAATTGTTTTAATATACCAGTTATGATTACATTATTCATGGTAACCACCTTAATAACACTTACTTTCAAGAAAACGTCGAATTTTGAGACACATTAGACGCTCCTCGCTCTTTTAATATTCTATATTCAATAGACTTAAAGTGATTTGATAATCCTTCGGTTTGTGCAAATGTTCTAACTACGTTTATAATTTTGGGTGATAAATTATTTTGAACCGAAACGATCCTTAGAATTTTGATATAATCGAGTATTGTAAGACCACTACGTAATTTTGCGTAACCACTTGTTGGTAGGACATGGTTCACACCTGTATAATAATCGGTTATCACACTTGATGTCCCAATAACTATTACTCCAGCGTTATTGATTCCCTCAATTATTTTATAGGCATCCTTTGCTAATACTTCTAAATGCTCAGGAGCGAGTTCATTAACGAATTCCTGTAACGTGGTTACATCATCAGCAATAGCTATGAAACTTTTTTCCTCAATAGCCCTATTTACAATCTCTTTTCTTTCCGCAGAGTTTATTATTCTTGATAATTCTTTTATAACTCTTTTAGCTAATTCTGTCGAAACTGTAACTAAACCACATAACGAGTCCGTCCCATGCTCAGCCTGTGCTACAAGGTCTAAGGCAATTTCAGTAGCATCGGCATTCTCATCAGCTACTATTAATAATTCTGTTGGACCCGCCGGCATATCAATCATTACATCCTTAGAAACAAGCAACTTAGCGATAGTTACATACATGTTTCCAGGTCCTATGATTTTGTTTACTGGTTTTATGGTTTCTGTTCCATAAGCTAATGCTGCGATAGCTTGAGCACCACCAACTCTATAAATTTCTGACACGCCAATCATGTTACTAACAGCAAGGAAGAAGGGCGTAATCTTACTAGGAGGTGAAGTAACCACAATCCTAGGTACATTAGCGACAATCGCAGGTGTAGCTGTCATTATTAGAGTGCTTGGGTAAGATGCTTTGCCTCCTGGTACATAACATCCAATACTCTCTAATGGCTTAGTTGTTTGATAAATCGTTATATCACCAAGCGCGACACTCCAGTTTAAACGTTTTATAGTTTTGCTTTCGATTTTTTTAATGTTCTCAATTAATGTTTTTGCTGCTGATAGTTCATTATCATTTACATAATTATGTGCCTTATTAATTTCCTCAGGAGTAACCTTTATTTCATCGGGATTAAGTTTTATTCCATCAAATTTTTCAGTATATTTAATAAGTGCTTTATTGCCGTTTATTTTTACATCTTCAATTATCTTACTAACAGTTTCTATTATATCATTGCTCACATTATTTAATGACCTAACTAATTTTAATGTCTGTGCAATGTCATCCTTTTTTAAGCTAAATATTCGCATTCTTACTCACTCTCTTCTCTCGCAATATCCTCAAGCGGCATAATAAGCTGTGGTTCATGAACTACTAATCCTTGAGCTAGTTTTCTTAATTTAGGTAATAGTTTTATGTAATCTGATCTGTTAATCACAGTATTTACTGCATACCAGCCAGGTTTTGAGAGAGAGCTTATTGTTGGTCCTTTTAATGCAGGAAGGATTTTTAAAAGCTCATTAAGATTTTCTTCTTTTACGTTCACAAATATATGGAATTTCTTCTCACTCTCTATAACACCTCTAAATTGCGCTATTATATCATAGATTTTCTCTCTTTTTTCAGCATCATTTAATGAAAGTTTGTTGGCTATTAGTATAGCGGTCGAGCGCATCACCACATCAATGGGTTTAAGACTGTTTTGTTCTAATGTTGTTCCAGTTTCTGATACATCAACGATTGCATCAGCTTCATCTGGAGGCTTAGCCTCCGTCGCTCCAAAAGATAGATATATGTGTACCCAATTGTTTTTGCCAATCTTCCACCATGGTGTAATAATAACTGGGCCGCTCTCACCATAAAGTTCTTTATATTTTGGGAGTGTCATAACATATCGAGAAACCAAAGACGGATATTCAGTAGATATTCTAAGAACTTTACCTAAAGAATGCTGCTGTGCTAATAATGCTTCAAGAGAATTTATATCAAGGGTTTTTGGAACAGCAACCACTAGGTTCACAGCACCGTACTCTAAATCTAACAGTATTTTTACATTAGAGCCTGTTTCTTCTACCCAATCTAAACCTGTGATGCCTATATCGTAAAGCCCTTCTGAAACATAGATAGGTATTTCTTGTGGTCTTAAGATCTTCAACTGCAGATCTGGGTCACTAGTTGTAAGTCGATAACTACGTTCGCGCCCATATATTTTAATCATTGCTTTTTCAAGAAAATCATATGTTGCTTTTTCTAATGATCCCTTTGGTATTGCAAAACGTAATTTAGCCAATATTAAACACCTCCAGAATGGATTTAAGTTTTAGAACTAGATTGTCGAAAGAATTCTCATTGATTTTTATGCCTGAGTTATAGGTGAAGGCGACACGCTCCTATGAATGCCACCACCCATCCTGTACACCACAGAAACATTATTAAAAGCAAGTATATAAACTCGATTACAGGTGAAAGTTTCGCAAAGGAAATCAATAAAAAAAGCTAGGATAAAATAAACTCCAATATTTTATGATAGATTTCTTCTATTATTTTATCCAAATGTTCTTTAAGATCTCTTGACAATTCTTCTGATATTATGTATGGGTCTTTAACCTCGATTCCGATTATTATAACTTTCTTTGGTTCATTTAGTTTTAGATTTCTTATAAAATCTATTGCATCAACAACGCCTAAAAAATGTGGTGCCATAGGTTTTGCACGTTTAAACTCTTCAGGAGAGAACACGATAACACTTCCTATTGGATACTTGTTAGTTTTTACACTATCAACGATTACAGCTTTCTCATATCCACTTAAATAATCTAACAGAGCAAGCCCTGAACGCTCTACTATGTGTACGTCAATACCGTGTGAAACTAGTCTTTCTTTTAGCATCTCACCTGCTATTAATCCTATCCTGTCATCACCAAGTATGCTATTACCTAGAAAGATTGCTGTATATTTGTACACTATTGTTCCCGTGTTATCACATTTAGTAATTTACCATCTTCATTATATAAGTAAATTTTAAATGGCATAGAACCAGGTAGTGAATGCGTACCGCATGCGTGGCAAGGATCATAGGCCCTGAATGCTATTTCAACCATGTTAAGTAACCCCTCGTCGATAATACCACGCTTAACAAAACTTTTCGCAGCTTTATCGACAGATAGTGCTATACGTGCAGCATTTTGTTGCGTTGCGACTATTAAATTAGCTCTTTTAATCCTTCCAAGTTCGTCAGTCTCATAATGATGAATGAGAGTACCACGTGGAGCCTCTACAACACCAATACCAATGCTTGGAGTACTTGTTGGCATGACTCTGACATTCTTATCGGTTAATTCAGGATCTTCTGCAAGCTCCTTAATCCTCTCAGCAGCATAAACCATTTCTATAACTCTAGCCCAGTGAAAAGCAAGCGTGTGATGAACAGGTTTTCCACTAAGCATCTCGTACATCTCTTCGTAGGCTTCTTGAGCAAGCGGTGTAGCCATACCATCAGCAACGTTTAATCTTGCCAAAGGAGCCACGCAATATATACCACTGTCCTCACCGTCTACGAACCCCTTCCATCCTACCTGACGAATAAATGGAAACTTAATGTAAGTCCATGGTTCAACATGTTCCTGTATGTAATTCTGATATTCATGAACATCAAACTTCGCGAATTCTTTCCCTGAAGGTGTTACGATCTTTATTTTACCATCATAGAAATTCACTCGATTTTTATCATCAACAAGCCCCATGTAATATGTCCTATGCGTATAAGCTTCACTAATTATAAGATCTAAAATTTCTTTTTTAGAAAGAACTAGATCTTTGAAAGCTTTTAGTGTAAACATTGCAAAATCAAGAGCTTCATTAGCAATAGCCCTAATTTCCTTCGCATCATCCTCACTCACGGGTTTAGAAACACCTCCAGGCACACCAAAAACTGGGTGTATCACTTTACCTGCTAGCCTTGTATTTATATCTCTAAGCTTTTTACGCGTTACTATGATTCTTTTTCCTACTTCTAGACCAACCTTCTTTATAACTCCAACAACATTCCTCTCAGATTTGGGTGCAGTTGGGCCAACTATGAAATCTGGACCAGCCAATATGTAGAAATGTAATGCGTGATCCTCAAGCATGAAAACATTATATGCAAGCTCACGTATTTTTTTAGCTGCACTTGGTGGATCTATCTTATACAAATCATCAAGAGCTTTCGTGGATGCCATGTGATGAGCCATTGGACAAACACCGCAAATTCTTGGTGTTATTATTGGCATGTCTTCAGCTGCTCTACCTTCAGCAAACTTTTCAAAACCTCTCAATTCAGGAACCTGAAAATAGGCTCGCTTAGCATTGCCATCATCATCTAACACTATAATTATCTTTCCATGCCCCTCTAACCTTGTTATGGGATCAATAATAATCTCTTTCATGATTTACTCCCTCCCACCTTACCTTTAAGAGCAGACTTTGGTAAATAATACTTATATACTAAACCTGTGGCATCTATTATTTTAGATAATTCTCTCTTTATATCCTCTTCATTATCTAAGTCAAGAATACTGGCAAGATAAGATATGGCTTTACCACCATAATCTCTCACATCACTAAGTGGACCAAAACATCCCGTACATGGCATATTAGCATTGACACATAAAGCTCCACAACCTCCTCTAGTCACTGGACCTAAACATGGAAGACCTTGAACAAGAAGACACTTATTAGGTTCTGGATTAAAATTAACGATCCTCTTAAACTCTTTAATGAGCACATTCTCAGGCTTTGTCTTATTAAGTGGGCATTCGTCACACAGAGATCGATCACTAGCACCCAATACTGAGCCTTTAGATGGAAGGTTACCAGAAAGCAGAGTTTCTAACGCTTTCCATGTTACATTTGGAGTTGGTGGGCAACCAGGTATATAATAATCAACATCTATAACCTCATCAAGAGGTTTTAGACTCGCAAGAAAAACTGGCACCTCAATTTTAGTATTATCGATTTCAACTTCAGTCTTAGAACCTGGTATTATTTTATCAGGATTATGTGTTGTTGGAGTTGTGAGATAAGCTCGTTCAAGTATTTCTTCACGAGTGTACAAATTAGCTAAACCTGGAATGCCTCCCCATGAAGAACAAGCACCAAAAGCTACTACTAACTTGGATTTCTGTCTGAGGAGCTTAACAACTTTCTCATGCTCACTAAGTCTAATACCACCATTGATAAAACTAACAGTTATTGAGTTGTCTGGCATTCTTTCGACGTCCTCTAATTTGAAATCCATAGCAACAGGCCAAAATACTATATCAACTAAGTTAATCACGTCTAGTATTTTCTCGGCTAAATCAACAACCGCCTCCTCACATCCACCACAACTGGCACACCAGTAAAATGCCACTTTAACACGCTCGCTCATTCATCACACCTCCTTCACCCCTAATTTAGGTTTAAAAGGACCTAGTTTACGTACATCTTCCACCATTTCACTAACCACCTTTACCCACTTATCGGCCTCTGAAGCTGAAATCCATTCAAGCCTAAATCTTTCCTGCTCAATACCAAGATCATTAAGCAATCTTCTAAAAAGTGTAAATCGTCTAAGAGCTTTTATGTTCCCGTTAGTATAATGGCAATCCACAGGCGGATGACAACCGGCAACTATCACACCATCAGCACCATTTTTAAATGCTTCGAGCACGAACTGTGGATCAACACGCCCAGAGCACATAACTCTAATAACTCTAACATTCGGTGGGTATGAGATTCTACTAGTACCAGCCAAATCCACTGCTGCATAAGTACACCAATTGCAAGCAAACACAACTATTTTAGGTTCAAACATAGGATACGAACTCACACACTACCACCTCCAGTTACTGCAACAACTTGGGCTACAATCTGATTATCTTTAAAACCTAAGTGCTGCATTGCACCGGAAGGACATGCAGCAGAACATGTTCCACAACCCATACAAAGTGCACTCTCAACATGTGCAACACTTCTACCGTTAACTTCTATCATCGAAATAGCTCTATAAGGACAAACACCCACGCATACTTTACATCCACTACATCTCTCCTCATTAACTCTCGCTACGAGAGGTTCCGCTTTCACTTTGCCCTGAGATAATAGGGTTGCAACTTTAGACGCTGCTGCGCTCCCCATTCTAATACTTTCTATGATATTTTTTGGACCTGCCACTGCACCAGCCAAATATATCCCAGCGCTAGGTGCTTCAACTGGTCTTAATTTCAAATGCGCCTCCCGAATAAATCCATCAGGACTACAGCTTGCTCTCGTTACAGAAAGCATGTCACTTTGATCGCGTCTAGGAACCATGCCTGTTGATAGAATTACAGCGTCTACCGGGATTCTAATGTCTTCTTGTATTGTAACTTCTTTAACATCTATATATAATCCTTCGGGTCCCACATCAACCACTGGAACTTCCTCAAATTTCACAAATTTCACCAGCTTTCCACCAGCTTCTTCATAGAGACTCTCATCATTGCCATAAGTTGTGATATCTTTATAGAAAACAAACACGTCAGTTTCTGGATATCGTTCCTTAATCTTAATAGTATTCATCAGAGTGGATGTACAGCACATACGTGAGCAGTAACTTTTAGCATTGGGTGTTGTTCCACGGGACCCTACACAAAGTATGAACGCTATGCTTTTAGGTACTTTTCCACCTATTATTAATTCTCCATGTGTCGGTCCTTCTGGGTCAAGAAGTCTTTCGAGCTGGAATAAAGTTACTATGTTCTCATGCAAGCCATAACCATATTCTCCTCGCACTGGCCTGTATGGATCATAACCTGTTGCAATGATTATAGCACCGACTTTTAGATCCAACGTTGCTTCTTTTTCATTGAGATTAATTGCATTATACCTACAAGCCTTAACACACTCGCCACATTTTACACAAACACGTGGATCTATTACATAGAATTGTGGATATGAATTCCTAAATGGTATATATATTGCTTTTCTCCGATTTAGCCCGTATTCATATTCATTTAGCACTTCAACCGGGCACTCAAGCTCACACTCACCACACAATGTGCATCTCTCATTAACATACCTTGGATTTATCTTAATTTTTGCAGCAAAATTACCTGGGAAACCACTTAAATCAATAAGTTCAGAGTTAGTGAATACATGGATCTTACCATTTCTTGCTATTTCTTTAATCATAGCCTTCACGACTTCTGCACCTCTTCTATCGTGTCTAAGCCATCCTGTTAAGGCTGTCCTACCTCCTAATGTTGGACTTTTCTCTATTAGATAAACATCAAATCCCCAACTAGCTAAATCCAAGGAAGCTCTCATTCCCGCTACTCCTCCACCTAAAACTAAGACACTTTGTTGAGCAACGTATTCTTGTTCCTCTAAAGGTTCAAGCAGACGAGCCTTTGCTACAGCCATGCGTACGAGATCTTTCGCCTTTTCTGTTGCTACTTTTTTATCTGAATGAACCCATGAACAATGTTCTCTAATATTAGCCATCTCTAGAAGATATTTATTGAGGTTTACACTCTCTAGTGTTGCTCTAAACGTTGGCTCATGCATTGACGGCGAACAAGCGGCAACTACAATCCTATTTAATTTATAATTCTTAATGTCATCTCTGATCAAATCCTGACCTGGCGTAGAGCACATAAAAACATAATCACGACTAATTATTACATTAGGAAGGCTTTTAGCATATTCTACTACAGCTTTGACATCCACCGTCGCAGCTATATTAAGACCACAGTGACATACATAAACGCCTATTCTGGGTTCCTCACTCATTGTTTTTCACCTCTCATCGTAGCTAAGGGTTTAACCGTGATAGCTGGGTTTTTAGCTATGAGAGCTGCTTTAATGGCAGCAGCACTTGCCATCGTAACAGAGTCAGGAATATCTCTAGCCTCCGCAGCACCACCGATCACAAAAATACCGTCAATTGTTGTAGAAACGGTATCTAAGTATGGATCCATCAATCTTATAAACCCACCTTCATCAAACTTTAACGGCAATTGAAATGAAACTGTGTTAGGTTTAATAGCTACTGATAAGACTACCATGTCAAATTCATCCCTTTTCATATAGCTTACTGATGTATCCTCATAGAGTAATATTAGATTTTTATTATTAGGATTCTCGTTGATTTTCACAACTTTTCCACGAATATATTTTACGCCAAACTCATCCATTGCTCTCTTATAAAATTCATAGAAACCTTTTCCAAATGCCCTTATATCCATGTAAAATATAGCAGTGTCTACGTCTGGCATGTGCTCTTTAGTGAGTATTGCTTGCTTTGTTGCAGCCATGCAACAGAATGCCGAACAATAGTGGTTAAACCTAACATCTCTGGAACCTACACATTGAATCCATGCAATCTTTTTGGGAGGCTTCCCATCAGATCTTCTAACTATACCTCCTCCAGTTGGACCTGTTGCAGAGACCAATCTTTCAAATTCTAAATGGGTGTACACGTTCTGGAACTTTCCGTAACCGTACTCAGGTATTTTACGAGCATCATAGAGGTCTACACCGGTTGCAATTATTATTGATGCGACATTTAATTCTATGATTTCCGGTGCCTGGTTAAAGTCTATGGCTTTTGCAGGGCAGATTCTTTCACATACTCCACATAGAGGTCTTCCCTTAGCCCTTTCTTTAAGATCGGGTGGTGGATTGAGACGTAAACAGTGTGAGGCGTCTATGACTGCCTTGCGTGGAACAGCCTGAGGAAATTGTATGTATATGGCTTTACGATAACCTAGCCTCATGTTATATTCATCAGGAACTTTTTGAGGGCATTTTTCTGTGCATGTTCCACATCCAGTGCATTTATCCCAATCAACATACCTTGGTTTTTTAAGAACTTTGACAATGAAATCTCCAGTTGATCCCTTAATCTCCTGTACTTCTGAGTACATTAGCAATTTTATATTATTATACCTAAGAACGGATGCCATTTTAGGTGTTAGAATGCAAGATGCACAGTCAAGTGTTGGAAACGTCTTATCGAGTTGAGCCATTTTTCCGCCTATGCTTGGATTCTTTTCGACTAAGTATACTTCAACGCCTTGCTCAGCTAAATCTAGAGCTGCCTGTATACCAGCTATCCCACCACCAATCACAAGAACTGGCTTACTCAATCATCTCACCCCTCACTAATCCTTTTCTAGCTCCAACATAATTTGCAATAACTTTATACAACCAGTGAGTATGTTTTCCAAACGGTACTTCAAGAACTAAAAACGGAACAACTAACCCAATATGTAGAACATAGATTAGGTATGAGAACGCGTATAGATGAAGATCATTAAAGATATTTAGAAGCATCCCAGTAAACGCTATTGAAAATACCAAACCTATTGCTATCCAATCGGTTGAATGACGGAATAGTTTATAATACCAGTGAATATTGGGTAGGTCTACGACTCGTTTTACAAATGGAAGCCCAGCACCAATTATAAGAAATCCACTTGTTATATACCTACTAATAGTTAGTACATACGAATAAGGATATGCCTGGTATATTGATGGTAATAGTAAGTAAAGGAGGGAAAGTAACAAAAATAGTCCTAATCCCACTAGAATAAATACATGCTCCAGAATTCTAATCCTTTTATCTGAAACCTTAAGCGCATCATACTCGCTTTTAATCCAAAAGAGCAATGATCTTTTTACAGTTTCAATAAAACCTATTTTATAATCCTTACCACCGCCCACAAATTTATACATTCTGTATGCATTGCTGATGAGAAAAGTTAACGATATAAGAACTATACCAATGCCAATCGGAATAAGCTGAGGCAAGTTGACGAACATACTCTGTGACATATAACTTGATATTATGGATCCAAATAATGCTAGAAACCCTATTATAGATAAACCTATGATTGCTGTAATTATTGCTAACTTTCTTTTTAAGGATGAAAAGTACCACCACCTCGATATGCCAGTCCAATCATAAAGTATACTTTGGTAACGCCTTAAAGATGCTAATATTTCACACGGATTAGCATCTCTAGGGCAAGCTTTTATACAGTCACCATGAACATTACATAACCATGGCACTAAATCACCTTTAAGCTTATCTTCCAATCCTAATTGAGCATATTTAATTGCTCTTCGGAAACTTATAAACATGCCCTCTGATATAGCACATGTCGCAGTGCATGCACCACATTGATAACATTTAAAAATGCCTTTACCACCTAATTCAACAATATCGTTAATAATGTCCTTTTTAACAGTAATTATAGATTTCATATATTACCCACCCCTTTGGATTTCAGCTCATTTAATCGTGTGAAATACAATGCAAATAGTCTGTAAACATGACTAGCCCCTTTTAAAAATCCTACTTCTAATATAAGGAGAGGAGCCGCTACCATTAAATGGAAAGTATAAGTTATGTATGTTGCTAAAGGCAGATCTAAAATTCTAAAGATTCCAGTGAGAAAACCCGAAGCAATTACAACTACTAATAGAATTATGAACGTCCAATCTGTTAAATGCGAAATTTTCCACAGAGGCTTGGTTTTCTTTATTCTGTCTTTTATTATAGTCATAGTACCGTAGAGAATTGTTATGGATAAAGCTATTCCCATAATTCTTTTAGTTAATAAATATGTTGCATCAGTTGGGGTATAATGTAATAAAATTACAAAAAGCACGAATAAAGCAGTATAACCGATAATTATCAATAAAATACCGTAAAATATTAATAAATGAGTACGCCAATATTTTTTATCAGTACAATATTTAAACAATTTTTGAGTTAAAAAGTGTATTGGAAGAGATTTGATTAATTCTTTAAGCTTTACACTTAATGGAATTTTAAGATTTCCTACAGTAAATTTATACATCCTGTATATATTTCCAATTAATATTACCGCTAGAATAAATAAAATTACTAGGCCAGCAGTTAGAACAAATTCAAAAGGTGCAAAAGTTTCAAGAGCTACTTCATCTGTAATTATTGGACCATGAAATAAATACATACCTAGACCTACTATTAAAGCTAGAAGAAAGATAGCAGTTAATTCAGCTTTCTTTGAAAGATAAAGGATTCGCGATATGCCAGTCCAATCATATTTTATTGTTAAATATCTCCTGAATGCCATCATTAATGCACTAGGGTTAGCATCTCTAGGACAAGAGTTGCTGCATTCCCCACATGCATAGCAAATCCATGGAGTTAGATCGCTCGCCATTTTTTTCTCTAAACCTAGTTGAGCATATTTTATCGTTTTTCTAAAACTTACTGAGAAATTTTCTGAAATGGGACATATTGCTGTACACGAACCACACTGATAGCATTCTCTGATTCCACTCCCACCAATAGCTACAATTAAATTACTCAACTTCCTATCATACATAACTATCGAAGATGACATGCTAACTCTTACCCAAATATATAATAATAGAAAAGATTAATATACTTTACGTCTAATATATTTTATTTATCATTAATACATGTAATTCTATTAAAATATATATTATATAAAAATAAAAACATCTTGTGTCGCATAATCAGTGATATTGTTATTTTTACAAAAATTGATAAGAAAGCCGTTGTCAGCAGTTTCGGAATAGATAGGTTTAAATAGAGGTTGATTACTTTATCATCTAAATCCTGCCCAGCCTGCTCAGGAAGTATGGCTTCCTATCTGGGCAGGATAATGAAGTGCGAAGAATGCGGACTAACAATGGATAGAGATATCATAGCAGTGTTGAACCTCCAGATGCGGGGAGAAGGGTTCTCCCAAAGAGCCCCCAATGAGCTAATCAGGGGGAAGAGTTAAGTAGGAATAAAAGCAACAATTCACCATGTATTCCTACTCAACTCAGAACCCTAGGAGGTTCTAGACCGGAAGTTGCACTCTATACGGAGATCCCGAGAACTTGAAGAATAATGAATCACATGACTTTAACTGCGGAGTGTGCCAATATAAGGAAATACATATTTAAATTGAGAATCTAACTCTAAGGACAAGGATATTTATGGATTTTTAAAATAAGAATTAATCTTAAAACATGTTTATATACATGTTTATTAATATTACTATACGGTGTGCTACGTTGATAATGCCGGAGGTGAATAGTTTTGAAATATTCTGCTAGAGATGTAGTTTTGATCGCTGGACTCTCTGTTATATCAGGAGTAATTTTTGCGATTACTAGTGATGTTTTAGCGATGCCAGTTTATGCAATCGGTGGTCATTATGGTATTGCTGTAATTTATGGTTTATGGTTTGTTGGTGGAACATTGACAGGTTATGTGCTCAGAAGACCTGGTGCTGCATTTTTAGGTGAAACCATAGGTGCTATAATTGAACTGTTAGCATTAAGTCCTTACAGTATACTTCTCTATTATTATGGGCCTGCACAAGGTATAATGAGTGAATTAGCGTTTGCTATCTTTCGTTATAAGAAATGGGATTATTCTGTTATGTTTTTGGCAGGAGCATTACCTGCTATAACAGCATATCCTTTTGATGTAACGGTTTCACCTTTTTATCCTGAAGCTGTCCATTACAATTTAATGACACACGCAACACTTTTCTTAGGTTATCTTTTAAGCGGGGGAATCTTAGGTGGTATTTTAGTCAAAATAATCGTTGATAGAGCTGTAAAGGCTGGTGCAATAAAAGTGAAAGCATATGCTGAACGTTGAAAATTTAACTATAGATGAAAGGATTAGAGCGCCTGTTTCGTTTTCAGTAGAGAACGGTGAAATAGCTAACTTAGTAGGTCCGACTGGTAGTGGAAAAACTAGTATCCTAATGGCTATTGCCCAACTGTTGCAGTATGATGGAAGTATAAAACTTGATGGATTAAATCTTAAGAATGCTGATAAAAAATGGCTTGCTAAACATATTGGGTTTGTTTTGGATGATGTTGAAAGGCAATTTGTAGCTCATAGAGTTGCTGATGAAGTGGCGTTTACTTTAGAGAATCTTTCTTGGGATAGGAAATCAATAGGTGAACATGTTCTTGAGGCTCTTCGAAAGTTTAGTGTTGATTACTTAATGTGGAGACCTTTAAGTACTCTGAGTTCAGGGGAGAAGGTTCGGGTTGCATTAGCATCAGCGGTGGTTGCTGATCCAAGCATCCTATTAATAGATAATGTTTTTTCACGAATTGATCCACCCACATCTAAAGAATTTATGGAGTATATGAAGAAGATTTCTTTGAATGGTAAAATTATTGTGACCGCAAGTCATGAGGAAATGCACTGTGGAAAAAATATACACATAGGAACTGCTAAAGATCCATTGATTGTTAATATTTTATCAAGAAAACTTGGAGATGCTATTGTTGAGCTTGATGGCATTCAATATGGTTATAGAAAGGAAGAGCCTTTGTTAAATGATGTATCTTTTGGGATAAGGCGATCAGAAATTGTTGCTTTATTGGGAAGAAATGGTTCTGGAAAGAGTACTTTATCAAAAATTATGACGGGTTTGATAAGACCGTGGAGAGGAATGCTAAAAGTTCAAGGTAGAATTGCATATGTTCCTGAGGATCCAAATTTATTATTTGTTAAGTCTACACCTTATGAAGATATTGCCTTTAGTATAAAAATTTCAAAGAATGCTGTAAATGTAGAGGATTTGATGAGAAGTTTGGATATTTTTCAGTATGCAAATTATCCTGTTTATAGTTTAAGTAGGGGTTTAAAGAAATTAGTAAGCATTGCGATTTCATTAGCACTTAAACCTGATATTTTAATAATCGATGAACCTACTGTGGGTCTTGATAATTATTACAAAAGTTTAATTGGTGTTACGCTTTCAAAGCTTGTGTCCATGGGCGTTACCTTAATGTTTATAACGCATGATATAGATTTTGCATTAAAGTTAGCGGATAGATTTCTTGTTTTAGGCAACGGAAATATAATGTATGATGGTGTTCCAAGGAGTGTTGTGTTATGAGAGCCTTGGTGACTTCTATTATTATAGCATTAATAGTGGGTTTGATGACTTGGAGAAAGGATCCTATATATCCTCTCTTCTTAGCCTTTCTTACTTTACTCATCGTTGGCAGAGGTCTAAAAACTGTATTGAGAGGGTATTTACTGTTTATGCCTTTAATTTTTGGTTTATCGTGGTTTAATGGGTTTGTATCGTTTATACATGGTGGAAATTTCTTCTCTGTGTTCATAATGGTTTTTTCTAGACTTTTAACTCTTATCAATCTTTCAGCATTTTTTATTTTCACTATTGAGCCTTATGAGTTAGCAGAAAATTTTGCCAGAATTAGTTCACCAAGTATAGGTTATATTTTTTATATAGCATACAACATGATGCAAACAATGATTAGGCGCTATCAAGATACCTATCAAGCAATGAAAAGTCGTCTCCTTTTAAAGTCTCGTTTAAGCATTTTAAGACTTTTAATTCCAATTACTATTTCAGCTGCAAACTACATATACGAATATTCAGAAATATTGGGAACATCAATGGAAATAAGAGGTTTCGATGATAAAAGGATTTTTTGGAGAAACGTCAAATTCACTAAAAAAGACCTTGTTACGTTAGCATTGCTCACAATTTTGAGCATCATAAGCTTTTTTACTCTTCCTTCAAATATTAAACTTCTTTAGCCAACTCTCATTATTTAACGTACATAGAACGAGAAGCTTAAAATTTAATCCATAAATTAATTTTTCATCTAAAGATGAGCGTTCAGAAAACTTAGGATTTTAGTTTTGGAATAAATAGGCGTAATTTAAACATGTCAAAATCTAATAAAAGTGATGTTTCATTAGAGAGACAGAAACTTGAACACTTATATCGACATAGCTCGCATGAACCCTACAAATAAATTTCCAAAAATCAGCAGACGAAGAGATAGGTTATTTTAAGTCTCACATTATTCTTCTTTTAAGTTAGGAGGTCTTTTAATGTATGTTGTGGTATGTCCTCTTATATATTGTTTAAAAAATTTGTTAAAAATCTTTGCATGCTCGCTCTTTTGGTTTGTTTTGAAGTAATTTTCTATGCTTCTTAAAATTTTTTCACTTATTATTAAGTTTTCAAATTTTTTAATATACTCTGAAAAGATAATATTATCAGTGTATGGTTTTATCCTTTCGGAAATTATATGATACGCATATGATATAGGATGACCTAAAATGTATTCCGGTTTCTCTTTTAGATGCAGTGCTTGATAAGATGCGGCCATGTGAATAGCTAATATTGTTAATGTATTTTTCACGATCTCTCTTGCTTTTACTGCGGCATGTAATCCCATCGAGATTATATCCTGGTTATCCTCGTTAGAGGGTATGTTATTAATACTTGCAGGAGTTGATAAAACTCTGTTTTCAGCTGCTAAGCTTGTTGCAATGTATTGAGCTCCTTCAAATCCACAATTCAATCCTGGTATACCCTTTATAAGAAATTGAGGTAAACCTTTATTCAGATGATGATTTAATAGTCTATTTATTTGCCTTTCAAGAAAATTAGATAATTGTGTCATTGCGATAGCGAGGTAATCCATGTAAAGAGCTGCATGTTGCCCATGAAAATTTGCTCCATGAAAAGCATCATAATTACCGTGCTTGTTAACATAAACTAGGGGATTATCACTAGAAGAGTTTAGCTCATTTTCTATAACATCATTAACGTGCCATAAAGTTGTGAGTATAGCTCCAAGTACTTGAGGTATTGCTCTTAAAGTATACGCATCCTGTAAAGATTCTGGTACAATTTTTATCTTATTTTCTTCATATTCTTCCTTTATTTTTTTAATAATTTCTCTTTCATCTCTGATCATATTACTCTCTTCAATTAACGACATGATGATTCCTGCCACTAACCTCTGAGCTGGATGCTCCTTTTTTGCATTGCCCTCAATATCAAATGGTGCTTTACTTGCATGCAATGCTAAAAGCGCCATAGAGACTGATACCAAAGAATGCGCAAAGATGTTATATGCATTATATAATACTAAACATGAAATACCCGTCATGGCTGAAGTACCATTTATTAGGGCTAATCCATCTTTGTAACTTAATTTTGCTGGTTTTAACCCCTTTTTCTCCATCGCATTTTTTACATCACAGATAGTGTTACCGTAATAACATTTACCTTCACCGATAACACCTAGTGCCATGTGTGCTAAAGGAGCTAAATCACCACTCGCACCTAATGACCCTTTTTCTGGTATTAAAGGAATTATTCCCTTATTAAGCATATCCTTTAACGTATGAAATACCTCAGGTGAGATTCCTGAATATCCCTTAGCTAATGAAACCAATCGCGCAAACATTATTGAACGCGCTTCTTCTTCTGAAAAGTATTTACCAACACCTGCAGCATGAGTTCGTATTAAATTATATTGCAACTCTATCGCCTCTTTTTCCGGAATCAAAACATTAACTAATGTTCCTAAACCAGTGTTCACACCATAGATGGGTATTCTATTCTGAACAAAATATTCTACGATCTTTCTTCCAATCTCTAAATTCTTAACAATCCTTTCATCAAATTTCGCCTCTTCTCTATCGCAAGCAACCTTCTTTACATCAAAAATTGTAAACCACATGCTTTAAAAATATTGGGCAAAACTAAAAAGATTATCTGTCTTGATACAATTTAGTTTAACATAAAAGTATTGCGAAAACACGGTAGGCAACATTCTTTGTTTAAGCTTTAAATGAAAGTGATTTTATCGGTACTTTTTATAATCTTACCTTTATATAAAAAGTCTATCTGCCTGAGCGCAGAATGCAGATCAAATTCTGTGAGAGCTGATATTCCGTCAACTGGAACTATAACATCAAACCATCTCAGCGCCGCACTACCTGCAGTATGTAGAACGCATATGTTGGCTACAGTGCCGACTATTGTAAGAGTGTCCCTTTTAAGAACTCTAGAAATGATGTGTTCAAGATGCGTACCATAAAATGCATCATATCTTAATTTTTTGACAACAATGTCGTTTTCATGAGGTTTCAGTTCATCGATAATTTCAGCACCCCAAGTATTAGCAACTGCATGCTCACCCCAGATCCTAAATTCCGGATCATCCTTCATATGCCAATCTTGCGTATATATGATAGGAACATTATGGTTCCTAGCATTTTCAATAAGCCTTTTAATATTCTGCACTGTTTTTAGAGCAGTAGGAACCGATAATTTTCCTTTAGGATCAACAAAATCATTCTGCATATCGATAACAATAACAGCAGCTCTAGTACTATCTACATTCACACTATCAACAATACGAATCTCAGGCACTTCTACACTAACCAAAACAATCACCAGAATATTTAAAACTCCAAACTAAATAAATTTATCAAAAAATACAGAAATAAAAATATCATAAAACCATTAATGCAAAATTTGCCTCCAAGCTTTCAGGTTTCATGAGTATTTGTGAGGAGATATAAATAAGAGTGTAGGGAATATATAAATCATGGAAATATGCATGAGGTGCGGCTATGTAAGAGAAGATTTAGAATTGAGGTGTAAAAAGTGTGGTGGTCCATTTAAAGTGGTAGTTGATTTTCCTTTTGTGAAAGATAATTTGAGAGCAAACTTTCCTTACATAAAGGAATGGATAACTCTTGGTGAATTTAATACTCCTATGATAAAAAAGAATAACGTTTGGTTCAAACTTGACTCTTTAAATCCGACAGGATCGTATAAAGATAGGGGGGCTGTTACACTCATCTCTTATTTAAAGCAGAGAGGTGTTAAAAGAATAAGCGAGGACTCTTCAGGTAATGCAGGGGCATCAATAGCTGCCTATAGTGCTGCTGCAGGCATTGAGGTTGAAATTTATGTTCCGGAAAATGTAGTTGGTGTTAAGGCTAAACAAATCGAACTTTATGGTGCAAAAATTATTAAAGTTAAAGGTAGTAGGGAAGACGTTGCAAAAGCTGCCGAACTCTCAGGTGCGTACTATGCTTCACATATTTTACAACCCCATTTTAGGGATGGAATAAGGTCGCTTGCTTATGAAATTGTTAGAGATTTGGGTTGGAATGTTCCTGATTATTTCTTTATACCTACGTCGGCTGGAACTCTACTCCTCGGTGTTTATGAGGGGTTTAAGCATTTATTAAATAATGGAATAATCGAAATAATGCCAAAAATAATCTCAGTTCAAACTGAACAAGTTATGCCAGTTTGCGCAAAAATTAAAGAAATCAACTATACGCCACCCACAAAAATCACATCAATAGCCGATGCACTGATTAGCACTCAGCCATATCTACTTAACGAGATGGTCAAAATCCTTAAGGAAACAGGCGAATGCATAGTTGTTAACGATGAAGAAATAATAGATGCGCATAGAGAACTAGCAAAAAACGGAATCTTAGTTGAATATAGCTCAGCAACCGTATATGCTGCCTACAAAAAGATGAAAATAAAGGACGAAAATGTAGTACTACACATCACTGGAAACGGTTTAAAAACAATAAAACCTTAACTTTTCTCCTCTACGACTTGCCTCTTTCAGCGGTTTCAGAATAGATGTGTTTAAATATTGGTAGATATAGGAGAATATTGATGTCTGAAAAGCTCTATACAATCAAAGAGGCGAAGAAGCTTCTTGGAGTCACCACCTGGACTATTCAGCAATGGGATAGGCAGGGCAAGATTAGGTGTGTTAGAACACTTGGAGGACGTAGGAGGATCCCCGAGAGCGAAATAAAACGCATCCTTGGTTTAAGAGAGGAAAGAATTATTGTAGGGTATGCAAGGGTTTCATCTCCAACACAAAAGGATGACCTTGAAAGGCAGAAACAGCTCATTTCAAGCTACGCTAAGGAGAAAGGTTACGGTGAAATTCAAGTTTTAACGGATGTTGGTTCTGGGCTTAACGAAAACAGAAAAAAATTCCTGAAGCTCTTAGACATAGTTTCAGAAAGGAAAATATCCAAGCTGATAATCGCTTACGAAGACAGGCTCACGAGGTTTGGTTTTGAAACACTCAGAAAGATGTTCTCGGTTTTCGGAACAGAAATAGAAGTGATAAACCATGAAAAGAAGACTCCTCATGAAGAGCTTGTGGAAGACTTAATCACCATAGTTGCTCATTTCGCTGGAAAGCTCTACGGAATGAGAAGCCATAAGTATAATGAGGTTGTTGAAGGTGTCAGGAACCTTGTTGGTTAAAGCATACTCGATACCGCATGATCTTGAGGTGAACGAGCTCATAGAGGACTACATGAGCGTCTTAAACGCTATCTTGGAAGATTTATGGAGGAACATTGCATGGAATAGGAATGGGAAGAGGCTTATACCGTTTCTGAGGAAAGATAAGGCTTTTAGGAAAAAGCTTAGAGACAAGCACCTCAGAGGATGGGTTTACTCTAAGCATTACGTGGACTCCGCGATAAAACAGGCCTATTCCGTACTTGAATCGTGGAGGAAGAGGTACCTTCGTGGGCGGGCCGGAAGAAGAAAGCCTGAGTTGAAGAGGAAGTTCGTTAGAGTTAAGGAAACCCTCTACAGTTACAGGGATGGGGTTCTCAGGATTTCGGTAAGACCTTACAAAGAGAGTATAACCATAGATTTGAGGAAGGCGTGGTGTTGGGATAGGATAAGGGGATTGGAGCTCGGCGAACTCATACTTAAACAGGACAGGTTCATAGTTACTGTTAGAAGAGAGGTGGAGCTAAAGATTAAAGACCCAATAGCATGGGACACGAACCTCTTAACTTTGGACGGCTTTGATGGTGAAGACCACTATTCGATAAGCCTGAAGGAAATCTACACAATTCATAGAACGTACGAGCTGAAGAGAAGGGTCATCCAGAAGCTACACGGAAAAACGAGGAAGAAGCTCCTGAAGAAGTACGGTTCAAGGGAGAAAAACAGGGTTAACGATGTATTACACAAGCTGGCTAAGCAGCTATCCAACAGGACAAATATCTTCGAGGACTTGACGAACTTCAAGGAGAGGGTGGCTAGGACGAAGAGTAGAAGTATGAATAGGCAGAACAGCAAGCACGACTATATAAAGCTCCAAAAGTACGTAGATTATAAGTCTGCATGGAATGGACACACGACAGTATTTGTTAAGGCTTATGGTACATCAAAAACCTGCTCCAAATGCGGGTACTATAATAAAGACCTAAGGGGAGCAGTCTTCAAGTGCCCAAAATGTGGTTTTATAATCGATAGGCAGAGGAATGCATCAATAAACATTTGGAAAACGTTCCTTAGGATGTGGGGATTCATGGGTTCCCCCCGAAAGGAGCAGAGCTCGATGAGCCCTCCAATGAACCCAGAGGAGGACAAGAGGGATGAGGCTCAAGAACTAAGTATGGAATCCATACATATCCATATTTAGTTCAGAACCCTAATAGTTAATTTTATTTATAATCATAAGAGCTTTTTCTGCAAGCTCTTCAGGAGTATCAACATATATTATGGAAGCCATTAATCGATTATCAAAACTAGAGCCAAACGCTCTTTCGAGCTTATCAGTCGAAAAACCAGAATTCCTTAACACAATAACTGGTTTACCATATGAATAGGCCATGAACAGCTCTATTATAGTTCCTATTTCACCACCAAGAGTAACTAATATATCCGACGACCTAACAAGAATCGTACTACGTGCTTTAAAATCTAATCCCGTATCAATAGGTATGAAAAACTTATTTCGTGGCGGCATTTCCTTTGGATTATTAGGTAAGATAAAAACGACTTGCATTCCTCTCTCTGCTGCGGCATCAGCAACATCACGCATTAAACCCCAATATCCACCTAAAATAATCCGCACATTATCCGGGAGTTTCTTAATAAACCTCCTTGCTAGTTCTTTATTACTACCTTCACTATGCGCAGCAACACCCACACTGATCATACAAATAATATAGACTGCACATTTTTAAATTTTTTCGACAGGAAAGCTTAGAGCTTTAGTTCTGGGATGAAATTGTTGATATGTTTATGTGCTTCGACAGATCCATCGATTTGTGCGGAGCTACCGAAGGGATGCCGTAGGCGTGTTGAACATAGCTCGCCTCCACGGAGGCGAGGTTAACGGGGTGGTGGCACACCCCTCGCCTCTAAGGTGGGATGGGATGATGTGGGAGCCTAGAAGGGCAATGAAAAACAGAGCCGATGAAAACCTTGGAAGCAAGAATCTCCCGGCTTTAGCCGTGGAGAGTGTCAATTCTTAAGGTTTAGTGTATTTAATGAAAAGCGTGATTTCCTCATGTTTCTTTCAAGAAAGTGAGAAATTAGTTTAGAGTAGAATAACGAAGAGTTTTTGTATTTTTATTTTTAGTTCTATAGTCGTGAGTGTAAATCCGAAGATAGCACTGTTCGTAGGGATTATTGCTGTATCTACTGCAAGCATTTTTGTAAGATTAAGTAGTTCACCTGCGTTGGTTATAGCAGCTTATAGGATGCTTTTTGCGAGTGTTCTCATGGGTTTATTGAGTATTAACAATTTAAAGAACATTAAAATTCTTTCTAAAAAAGAAATCTTTATTTTGATAATATTATCAGGAGTAGCGCTTGGCGCACATTTTGGAGCATGGACTATGTCACTATTTTACACAACAATAGCAGCAAGTACAATTCTAACAGATTCTTCACCAATATTTGTGGTAATAATATCTTATGTACTGTTTAAGGAACAAACCAAACTCAGAGAACTATTGGGTATTATCATTTCTCTAATCGGAGCTGTGATAATAATAAGCGGCTCAGTAGCAATCAAAGATATGAATAATCTTTATGGTGATTTATTAGCTCTATTAAGTGCATTTTTCTTGTCTATTTATCTAGTAGTGGGAAGAAAACTAAGGAGAAAAGTAGATTTGGTGTCATATACGTTTACGGTATATGGGATAGCATCTATAACACTTTTCATTATAGCATTATTTTTAATGAATAATGTAATGGTCTCGTCATTGCATGAAATGCTAATATTTTTAGCATTAGCATTAATACCATCAGGACTTGGGCACAATTCCTATAATTATGCCTTGAAATACCTGAAAGCATCAATAGTAAGTGTAAGTATTCTAGGGGAACCTGTTGGTGCTAGCGTATTGGCTATAATTATCTTTAATGAAATACCGACGATATCAACTGTGATAGGAGGAATAATAGTCGTGCTAGGTATTATAATCACAACGCTATATAGGGAACAACAATAAACTCCTTATTAAAATACTTAAATTACGATTAAAAGATTTTTAATACTAAAGATGCGTTCATCTACTTTGTCACGTCGTTTATCTGTTCTCGATAAGAAATCCTAGAGTTTTAGTCCCGAGCAAATTGTTGATTAGTTTAGTAAGCTCTTGATGATACTTCCTTAGAGGTATTAGTAGGCTGATAATGTGGTCTTTGCAGATAGCTCCTGATTCTACCATAGGATATTCAAATGTTGAAATAGACTGGGAACAAGGGTTTTTAGCTTTATGCTGTAAAGAATAGCAATTGAATTGTGATAAAGAATGATGAATGGATGTTTATACATTAATGACTATTTAATATTGTGTAATTGCTTAATCTTTGTTACTTTTTTTATTGATTTGTTTATTTACATTTAGGTTGAATACATTATGGTGAGGGTAATGGTTTACCTGTATTTATTTGGAGTCATGTTACAGCTTGATGTAACCTTATCATCACTATTGAGTATGTGGGATAGGGATAAAAATGTTGTACTCAATTTAATAAAATATACTGTGAAGGATCTAGGGATACCTATCAGGTCAGTATTTTTGAATGCGACTTATATTAATGATGGGTCTTTTATTGCAGAATTTTTAGGGAATGCCGGAACAAAGTATATTGAGATAATACTTATACATTCTGATAATCCTATAAAAGCTCTTGAAAATTTTTATAAAGCAAAATCCTTAGGTTATGTAAAATATCAAGATGATGTGGAGAAAGACTAGGTTTTTTTAAGTTCCGGGAACTCATCATAAAAGTACTCGTAAATTTCTTTAATACCTTTGGATTTCTTCTCCTCCTCCATTTTTCGAAGTTCTCGTCTTAGAATTTTGCCGCTTATTGTTTTAGGGAGGTCATTAACAAATTCTATTATTCTAGGTACTTTATAATATGGCAATGTTTTCTTCGCATACATAAATATGTTCAGTGCTAATTCTTTTGATGGTTCGTATCCAGGTTTTAGGACTACGAATGCTTTAACGATTTGGTATCTTTCTGGATGCGGGCTGGCTACTACTGCAATTTCTGCTATAGCAGGATGTTGGATAAGTACACTCTCTATTTCTGTTGGTCCTACTCTGTAATCACTAGTCTTAATCACATCATCACTCCTACCCACAAACCACCAATATCCATCTTCATCAAAGAACGCTTTATCACCTGTTAGATAATATTCATTTCTGAATACTTCTTCGTTCTTTTCTTTTTCCATGTAACTTTTGAGTAAACCTAATGGTCTCCAGGGAGTTAATTTAACGGCTATATGACCTATCTCTCCAGGCTTTGTTATCTCATTCCCGTTATCATCCAATAGTATCATATTATACATAAAAGTTGGTATACCTATGGAGCCTGGCTTTATTTTATTACCCCTAAACCATGGAGGATTACCTATCATTGCAGTAGTCTCAGTTTGACCATAAAAATCTCTTACTTCTAATTTAGCTTCTTCTAAAACTTTTTTATAAACTCCAATTCCTAAGGGTTCACCTGCAGAGACAGCATCATAAAGATAATCAAAATTAAATTTTTTCATACCACTTTTTAAGAAAGCTCTCCAAGCTGTGGGTGGAGCACAAAAAGTTGATACTTTTAACTCTTCTATGGCATGAAGATATTTATCAGGTTCAAGTCGTCCTGAATAATAAAATCCTGTTACAGTGGCCCCAACATTGAACGGTGCAAAGAAAGAACTCCATGCATACTTAGCCCATCCCGGAGCACTTAAATTATTATGAACCCCCCCAGGTTGAACATTTATTATCATAGCAGTACTGAGATGCCCTACAGGATAACTAGTTGCAGTATGAATAACTCTCTTTGGCATACCTGTTGTTCCACTCGTAAAATATAAAAATATAGGATCATCATTTCTTGTCATTGCAGGCTCCGCTCTAGTTGATTCACTTTTAATAGATTCATAACTTTCCCAACCACTTTTTTCTCCAATAACCAGTTTAACAACAGGTTTTATTCCAGTCTTCTCTATGCTCTCATCTATTAATTTTACTGATTGTTCATCCGCTATTATAGCTTTTGGTGGATACGCATTAAACCTGTAGATTAAATCTGCCAAAGTAAGTGTTGTAGCTATTGGGACACCCACAAATCCAGCCTTTATAACAGCTAAGAACGTAACCCATAATTCAGGTATAAGAGGCATCATCATATAAAGAGAATCTCCTTTGCTTAATCCGTTACCCCTCAAATAATTAATGAGCTTATTAGTTTCATTAGATAAATCACTGTAAGAATATTTTCTTTCCTCTTGTGTATCTAAGTTGACCCAATGTAATCCTACTCTTTGTCCATATTCCCTTACATGAATACCCTCAAATATTTCCCACTCCCAGTTAAAATAATCAGGCAATTTCATATCGTTTAATTTAGTGAAGAATGCTCGCATTTTTGCTTCTTTCTCTTGATTATTCGGTATTTTTATCAAATCTATAAACTCTTTGTAAACAATACTTAATCCATAACTTTGCAAAACTATCACCCTAAGTATATTGAATATTTAATATATAAAGTTTTCTTGACGACCCAACTATAGTTAGAAATGTTTAAATTAATGTTATGGACTTCATGAAATCCTACCATGAATACATTTTTGTATGATAAGTATTTACGTATGAAGATTTTGCCCTTTAGTGCGTTGAGGTAATCAAAAGAATATAAAAAGCAAAAAACCATGTATGATGAAGTATTAATTGATTACAAAATACGAAGCATATCTTATAATAGTAACACCGTTAAAGAATGGTTCTTGATCTCTCGAAAGCTTTTTCAGTATGCTGAGGTTGTAAACCTATTTTCATGGAATGAGGTAATTGAAAGAGGTTTAAGGAGATTTCTCATATAGATTGTTATAACCTTTTTTTCAGCTTTCCGCAGTTCTTCTGAAAGCGTGGATGGGACAATACCTAACTTTTTAGCTAATTCGTTAAAACTAATTAATCTTGGATAATCATAGTATCCTAAATTATAAGCTGTTCTTAAAATTTCAAATTCTCTTGCAGTAAGTGGGTTAACTGCTATCTTATTTGAGCTAACACTCTTTACCTCAACATTTCTTTGCTCAAGAATTTTAATAAAATTCTTTGCTGATTCTGATGAAGGTACTAACACAGTCCACGATACATAACCGTCAGGTCTTGACGGTGTTATAAAAGGACAAGTTATACAGAAAGTTTTTGACTTGCTGACGGCATCATGTATAGCACGATGCTTCAATGTAGTTATTAAAAACGATCTTGAATCATTTTCATTCACTACAATGACATTTCTTTTACCTAATGCATTCTTTAATGAGGAGATCAATTTTTTATAATTGTCATCATGAATAATTTCTATCATAAGAAGAGCCTTATAACCTCTAACAAGCTTACAACCAAGTAGCCTAGCTTTAGTATCATATTTTTCTAACTGATATGCTAGAGAAACCTTCTCCGGTTTTATATTTATCGTTAAAAGTTTATGTTTCATAATAAATATACTTGTTAACAACTATTTATATTTAACCGAATATATTCGGTATAATTTTTAAATTCAAAGAGGGTTATATATTAATTTGGTGAAAATCCTATGTATATTCAGCAAATCATAGAACTAGCTTATGGAGCTTATTTCTTCGCCGTATTAACATTTTTCGTGATCTTTGCAATAAAACTTACAAAACCAAGACAAAAAAGTCTCAATGGAGGAGAGCATGGTGGGATGGGAAAAGAGGAAAAAGAGTGGTTAGTATTCTTAGTAATTGTGTTTCTCATTTTTAACATAATAACACTAACATTATTACCATGGCAAAAATGGTTACTGCCGTGGGCATCAGCAAAACCTACAAAAATATTTTACATAACAATGAACAATTATACGTTTTACTTACCTAGCAATCCTATGACAATTAAAGTCAATGAGCCTGTAGAATTCATAGTGACGTCTAAAGACGTAACGTATGGTTTTGGAGTTTTTCGAAATGATGGAAGTATGGTCTTTCAGATGCAAGTCATTCCATGGTATAACAATAGTATAATATGGATTTTTAACGAACCAGGAAACTATACAATAAGATCAACCGAATACTCAGGACCAGAACATCCTTACATGGTTCTCCCTAATGCAATAGAGGTGGTACCATAATGTCACAATCAACATTACCAATAGAAAAAATCACTCTTAGATATGAAATAATAGCATTACTCTTTCTTGCAGTAGCAGGCATAGAAGGAATGATGATGCGAGTTGAGCTTGATAATATACCACTCTTATCTTATGATCATTACTTTGCAGTAATGACAGCACATCCTATAGTTGGGATCTACGGTTGGGCATACTTAGCTGTAATGGGAGCATTTTATTACTTGGTACCAAAACTACTCAATAAAGAACTTTACAGTAAAAAGATAGCAATGATCGGATTATGGATGCAAACTGCCGGAGTAATAATAGCATGGTCAGCCGGATTCTTCTTCCGTTATGGAGCATTATACACACTTTACTGGCCGCTTCCTGTAGCATGGAATAGGTTTGAGCCAATAGGAGCATTAACTTATTCTGTAGGCGTTGCGCTTATCGAGATTTCAGTGCTGCTCTTCATATTTAACATCTTCGCAACAATATTTTCTCACAAGAGAAGAGAACAGAAAGTTATTAGGAACTTTCTCATCGCAGCTTTCGGGATCGATGCATTACTTGGACTTCTAAATCATATCAGACACACGAAACGTCTTTCTAACATGGATGGTGCAGGAGCTGATCCACCTCCTCCAGTTTTCATAGTATCTGTCATGAGGGGTTCAATAGATGCAGTAATAAATTCAATAGTACTAATAGTAGCCGGATTAATAATCCTTATTTACAGTATTTCAGCTATTATGGGAACATATTTAAATCCACAATTTGTTGATCCACTTATTTATAAAAATTGGTACTGGTGGGGATTAGATATGATAGCTGATGGTGATGTTTTAATCTGGACTGCAGGAACATTATATTTATTAGCACCATTATTGGCAAATCGAGCACTTTACGGTGAAAGAGTAGTACGCTATGTAATACTCGCAGATTTAATAGTATCAATGGGAGTATGGAGTCATCACCTACTCTCTGACAGACCACAACCTGCGATGCTAAGATTAGTTTCAGGACAGTTCATCACATGGGGCGAATTCTTTACAATGGGGCTCAGTTTCTTCACAGCATTAATAACATTATGGTTCGGGCGTCCCATAAAATCAAGCATGTCATTAAAATTCATGTTAGGAGCAATCTTTGGGTTTGCACTTGGAGGATTCGCAGGGCTTGTACAAGCAAACTACGGGTTGAACGTGATAATACACAATACACAATGGATAGCTGGAATACACATTCATATGATGCTCCTAGCAGGATTAAGTAGCTTAATATTTGCAGTCATTTATACGCTTCTACCAATGTTGACAGGCAGAGGATTAATAAGTGAAAAACTTAGTAACCTTCACTTCTGGCTTTGGATGATTGGAAGCGTTGGTATGGCAATCTCAGTAGGATTAGCTGGAACAGCAGGCATGCTAAGAAGAGACTTATACTTTGGAACATCAATGTACTTACCGTACATGTACATCGGAACAGCATTTGCAATAATAATGGCCATAGGATATCTAGTATTTATAATTAACATAATAAAAACCTATGGATTAAAAACACTGGTAGGAATATTCATACCACTGAAACAATAATTAAATTTTTTAACTTTTTACATGTTTAATAAAATCATTCATTATCTAAGTTTTTGTAAAACTCTTTGCATCAATTATGGAGCTCTTAATGGGAGTGTTTTTACTATTGCTCCTAAAAGCCACCTATGAAACCTTTAAGGCAGGACTGAACAGATGGTAATAGAAGTTAACTGTCTTACAACGCGGTTCTTATTCACTCTACACAGCAGCTCACTTTTGATATGTCTTTCTTGAATGATAGAGCAGCCAGTTTAATAGACTCTGCCATTGTGGGAAAGATATGGACCGTATCGATAATGTCATCTATCGTAAGCTTAAATTTCACTGCTAAGACGGCTTCATGAATTATCTCAGCGGCTGCATATGATAGTATGTGAACACCAAGTATACGTCCTGTTTTGTAATCTGTAACCATCTTTATTAAACCACGCGTATCACCGATAATCTTCGCCTTAGGAACAAGGGACATATCAAGAACTCTACAATTGCATATGTATCCTTGTGCTACTACCTGGGCCTCTGTCATACCCACGCTAGCAACTTGAGGAGTAGTGAATATAGCATGGGGCACAGCTGAGAAATCCATCTTTCTTCCAGCATTAGATAGAGCGTTTTCAGCTGCTATTGCCCCCTCCTTTGCAGCGACCGGTTCGAGCATCGGTTGTCCTGTTACATCTCCTGCAGCCCAAATGTTTGGAGCTGTTGTCCTCATTTCATCATTTACAAGTATTGCTCCATCCTCTCTTAATTTTACTCCTACCCTCTCTAACCCCAAGTTAGAGGTGTTTGGGATCCTACCAGTGGCTATCAAGAGCTGCTCAGCTTCAAAATCCCTTTCTTTCCCCTCTATCTGAGCAATGACGATCTTAGACCCGTTTCGTTGCTGAACTCTCTTGATGGTAACACCAGTATGGATTTCTATTCCCTCATCTTCGAGATATGTTCTAAGTGCCTCAGATATCTCCGGCTCCTCATTAGGTATTATTCTTGGACTTCTTTGGAGAACTGTAACGTTAGTTCCAAAGTGAGCGTACATTTGAGCAAATTCTAAAGCCAGCGCTCTTCCACCAATTATTAGCATTGACTTGGGCAGCTCTCTAAGACTGAGCGCTTCGACATTCGTGAGATAGTCGACCTTGTTTATCCCCTCTATGGATAATATCCTTGGTGAAGAACCTGTAGCAACTATGAATTTCTTCCCTCGAATTATTTGACCATTCACATCTATATGATCCTTTGAAACGAATTTTGCTGATCCCTTAATGAGAGTGGCGTTAGACAGACTCTTAAGCACATCAGAATACTTCGTGGCTCTAAGATCGAGAACGATGTCATCTTTTTGTCTTACTATTGCTTCAAAATTTAGTGCACCTTGTTCAAGAGCTATTCCACTGTAATTATAGTCACTATAGTAATAGACTTCTCCTACCCTCAACATGCGCTTGCTGGGCACGCATCCGACGTTCACACAGGTTCCACCAATAGTGCTTCGTTCAATCATCGCTACGCTCGCATCAAACTCCGATGCCTTAATCGCTGCGGCAAAAGCTGCTGAACCACCGCCGATTATCACAAGATCGAATGTCTCCACATATATCACCTATCATATCAAAATACAACATATCATATTTAAACCTATTCTTCATATACAAAAGTACGATAACAATTTAAACAATTTATTAAGAAAATCAGAGGAATCTATGTGATTAGTTTTCTGTATTTAATATTGATTGATATTTGTCACATTAAAGATAGCAATCTTGTTCGGATATTTTAAGTCAAATAGAAACATGTGTTTATCTTTTGAGGAAAATTATATAGAGTTTAAACATATATAAGTCTGTCATAGTTAACTGTTTTGAGTGGCGATGGGTTGGAAAAATAAAGTTGAAGAGCTCTTTAAAATTCCAGACATTTATCTTGCAGGTTTAGCAAACAAAGATAAACATCTTGTCTATCTCTCAAATGAGACTGGATCATATCAGTTATGGAGCTTAGATCTTTCAACCATGGTAAAGAGACAAATCTCCTATGGTGAAGACAGAGTTACTAGTGTTGATGTTCATGAAGACAGCGAGTTAGTAATCTTTGCAAGAGATAGAGGTGGAAATGAAAAGCATCAAGTATTCATAACAGATGCAATAAAAGGTTCCGAAAAGAAAATAAGCAATTTACCACCAACAAGAATCTTAACACTCAAAATCTCTCCAGACGCAAACATGATAGTGCTCACTGGTGCAGATCAAGAATCTAATAAGCTCTTTTTAATGAAGCCTAATGGAGACTATGAAATAATATATGAGAGAAGCGCAGGCATGTTCATAACAGATTGGAACAAAAACCTAATAACAGGGTACAGTTGGTCCGTCGATGAACCAAAGGTCTCATACCTAATTCTTTACGATACGATTAAAGATAGAGTACTACTCTATACACCAAAAGACGGCTCAGAAAATTTAACACCCATCATTAGCCCAGATGGTCAAGAGGTCCTTTTCACAACAAATGCAGAAAACTTAAAAGTATACAATTTAGCAATATATGATATAAAAAATAATGAGATACGATATTTAAAAGCAAAGGAATACGGATTAGATTTCATAAACTATGAATGGTTCCGTAATAAAAACGCAGTGTACTACATTGCAAAAAGAAACGGAGAAACAAATATATACATTGAAAACCTTGACAATGGAACAGTAACAAAACTTAATACACCAAGAGGATTTATATCAAATTCAAAAATAACTAAAGATAATAGGCACCTTTACATCGCGCACTCATCACTTTCATCGCCAAGATCAATCTACAGAATCACAATAGAAAACGGGAAAATGGAAATAATAATAAAACCAAAAGTGCCACAAGAATTAATAAACGAACTAAATGAACCAATATTCACAAAATACAAATCATATGATGGCCTAGAAATACCAGCATACATTATAGAATCGAAAAACACTAAGAAACCGGGACCAACAGTAATATGGGTTCACGGAGGACCATGGTGGGAAGTATCAAACGAATGGAATCCTTCAATGCAAGCCCTAGCGATCTCAGGACTACATGTAATAGCACCAAACTTTAGAGGATCAACAGGATATGGACCAGAATTCCAATACCTAGACATAGGAGATCCAGGAGGAGGAGACTTACAGGACATAATACATGCAAGAACATACGCAGTAAACATAGGGCTAGCAGACGCAAACAAAATTGCTATCACAGGAGCTAGCTATGGAGGATTCATGACATATATAGCTACAGTAAAAGCACCAGAACTATGGAAAGCAGCCGCAGCAGCTGTGGGAATAGTAGACTGGCTAGAAATGTACGAACTCTCAGATTCAATTTTCAGAAACTTCATAGAAAAACTCATGGCAGGAAAACCAGAACAGAAAACAGAACTATACAAAGACAGATCAGCAACAAACTTTGTTGAAAACCTAAAAACACCCTTACTAATATGGCACAGAGCAAACGACTCACGTGTCCCATTAAAACCAATACTCAAATACGCAATGAAACTGCTGGAATCAAACAAAACCTTCGAACTACACATAATACCAGAGGAAGGACATGGACCACAAAAAGTAGAAAACATAACAAAACAAACAATACACATTATAGAATTCCTCAAAAAACACCTTAACAACTTAAACACTTAAATATCCTAAAAACAATATAAACACCAATGATCAGAATAGTATGGAAACAGATAGAAGAACTAGCAGAAGCATTCAAACAAATAAAAATACAAACAGACCCCCTCACAGATCCTGAACTATATCCATCAGCCAACGACAACACAGAAAACATTTTAAGATACTTCCTGACAATGGTAGCAATAGACCATAGAACGCAAATACCAGGACAAACAACATTTGCCTCAAAGATAGGAAACAGAGAATACTCAGGCGCAAACCTGCTATACAAACTCGGAAAAACAATGTACGACAAAAACAAAGACTTCTTTGCACCAGAAAACCTAGCAAACATAACAGAAACAAACATAAAAAAATGGCTAACCTCAGACACGGGAACAATCAGAGACCCAGAAGTAAGAGCACAGCTACTAAGAGACGTAGGATGGAAACTAATAAAAATCTACGACGGAAAAGTAGAAAACCTAATACAACAAACAAACCAAAAACTCAAAAACAAAAAAGGATTAATAAACGAACTAAAAATATTCAAAGCATACCAAGACCCAGTAGAAAAGAAATCATACTTATTAGCAAAATTCCTCATAAGAAGAAACCTCTTCAAACCAACAGACCCACAAAACATGCAACTACCAATAGACAACCACCTAACAAGAATAGCAATAAGAACAGGAATAATAGAAACGGAAGATCCAACAATCTTCATAAACCAAAGAGAAGCAACATACGAAGAAGACATCATAATAAGACTACAAACAAGAAGAGCATACAAAAAACTCTCAGAACTCTCAAACCAACCACCGGACAGACTAGACGACTACCTCTGGGCACACGGAAAAAACATATGCACACACCAAAACCCAAAATGCAACGCATGCCAACTACAAAGCACATGCCGAGCATACAAAAACCCAGAAAAACAAATACTACAAGAACACAAATATATAAACACATGGTACTATTAAAGTGTCATCAAACAAAAATTGACTATCATAAAACGCACCATCAAAATTTTGAATAATTCTAAACTATCCCTCATCAATTCATGATACAAAAATGGAAAAGTTTAAAAATATGTAAAACTAAATACATAATGATACAAAATGTTAGACAAGGTTAATCTCTTAATAAAGACACACAAATATCAACTATTAACTATAGCAGTAATACTATTAGCAACCGCGATCACAGTTTTAGGTGAAACACCAATAGATGATCCACTTTAGGCCAATATTTTTATCATATATTATTTTTTATCACTTTTAAATATAAAATTAGGCGGAGTGTTAGGATAAGTTTTTATTCCTTTAAATATAATATTATTTTGATAATCATGCAGAATACATATGAAGTTACAAATATTTATAGAGATTGGATTAACAAATATTATGGAATAATTGAAAATCTTAACGAGCGAGCAGCAAAAATTCTTGAAACAATGTCGATTAAAAATACAACAAATTTATCAAAAATAGCAAAAACGCTAAATTTGCCAAATTCTACAGTATATAATATAGTAGCTAAATTAAAGGAGAAAAATCTACTATCTTTAAGAACAATAATCAATACAATAGCACTTGGACTTAGACCCTATGATGTTATTCTGTATCATACCAGTAATAAAAACGCTGAAAGGATTTTACTAGCTAATAAAGATTACTGGATCTACTCAGCTAAGGGGCGAACTGATAAACCATGTTTTTATGTTAAATATGTAATACCCGATAAACATGAAAAGGATTTCACGGAATTTTTAGAAACAGCATTACAATTAAACCTGATTAGTGGTTATGAAATTTACCCGACTACGGTAGTATATGATCCCCCTTTAAATTTCAAGAATTTCGATCTTCGAGCAAAAACGTTGAGTTTTAATTGGTATGAATTTTTGGATAATATCCGTAATGCTACTCCAATCCCAGATGAACGATTAATACGCTCCAATGTAGACGCACAGAGCCTAGATAAAATTGATTTAAGAATACTCAAAAATTTAGAGATTAATGTATTTGCGGATCTGCGTATCATACAAAAATCACTAAAAGATGTAACTTTTCAAGCAGTCTATTATCACTATATAAATCATGTAATCAAAAGAGGACTTATAAATAGCCTTAGAATAATATTAATTCCCTATCCATATTTAGTCAATGGAAAAACAGTTATCGACTATATGGTAATGTTCATCACATTTAAGGATCAGGAATGGTTATTTAAATTTACAAATACATTGAATGGAGTATTCATAAGAAGAGTTAGTAGGATTTTAGGCGGAAACACTCTAATGTTTAACATTTACTTACCTCATGTTGAAACTAACGACTTCTTTAATATACTCGATGCCATGATTGAAGAGGGAATCATTACAACATACAGATATATTTGGTTAGATCTTAGGACGGGAAGGAATGAAACATTGCCTTATAGAAAATATGACACTAGAACTGGCACTTGGAGATGGGATCAAGAGGAGTATCTGTTGAATTTGCAAAAGTCTTTAGAGAAAGAGAAGACTGAGGATTCTATTGTTTCATAATTTTTTATTTTTTATTTATTTTGTTGGCCATAGTTTTTTATATGTTTCTTGGTTTAGTGCTTGTGGTCCTTTTGTTTCTATGATGGATTTTTTGGCTAGGCTTATCATTGGGTCTAATAGTGGTATTTTTGTGTCTTTTGGTTTTAGTGCCAGTGGTATTTCTGTGCATCCTGCTATGATTGCTTGTGTTCCTTTTTGTTCTAGTTCTTTTGCTGCTTTTTTGAGTGTTTTTCTTGCTCTCTTTATTTTTCCTGCTTTTATTTGATAGATTGCTTGCATGATTTGTTCTTGGTTTTGTGGTAGTATTATTTGTATGTTGTATTGTTGTAGGTATTTTTCATATAGTTTTGATTGTACTATTGTTGTGGTTGCTATTAGTCCAAGCTTTTTGTAGTTGAGTTGTTTTACGTCTTTTGAGAATTCTTCTATCATGTCTATTATTCGTGCGTTTGTGTTATTCTTTAGTTCATTAATCCAGTAGTGCGCACTGTTGCATGGTATTGCTATTATGTGTGCTCCGTTTTGTTCTAAGAATTTTATTGCTTTTATCATTGCTGGGACCGGTGACGGTCCTTTGTTTAGGAATGCTTTTGTTCTGTCTGGTATTGTTGGTTCGCTGTATATTATCATGCTTATATGATCTTGATCTTTTTTAGCTTTTGTAAGTTTTGTTATGAGTGTATAGAAGTACGCTGATGCCTCTGGTCCCATTCCTCCTAATACTCCTAATATTCTTTTGTTCATATTTTTTTAATATCCTAGCAATATTTATGATTATCTGTTCTGCTTAGGAGCGAACCAATGAGATTTAGTGGATACATCTTAGCGTGGAGTTAGAGTAAAACTATCATGACAACAGTAGGTCTCATCTTTTAAGGATAGGTTAAAGCTTACTATGTTTGGTTTAGATTTTCATGGGAAATATTGTCTTCTTAAACGACATAAGCTAGCTGTACGTGTTCCTAAGTTCATCATCCCTGAGAGGAACCAAGACTGGGAAATACTCCTGATAGGGCAATACACCAAGAACTCTTGAAGAGAATTCTTCACTATAAGTGCAGGAAGGTGACCAGATTTAAATGAATGTGGTATTGTTAATGATTTGGTTAAATATAAATAATTGTTTGCACCTGATTTTTTATGAGCATTTTGGATGGTATTGAGCCTGCAGCCACTGTTAGTTTAAATAACTTGGCTTTGGAGTTGAAGCGAAAGGGTGAGGATGTTATTTCTTTTGCTGCTGGTGAACCTGATTTTGATACTGACAAAAGGATCGTTGATAAAGCTTATGAATCTATGTTGAGGGGTGAGACTCATTACACTAGTTCGTTAGGTTTGTATGAGTTGAGGGAATGTATTGCTAGGAAGATTCGTGAAGAGAATAATATCTCTGTTGGTCCTGAGAACGTGATCGTTTTGCCTGCGAAATTTGCCATATATGCTGCTTTAATGAGCGTTGTGGATAGGGGCGATGAGGTTTTAATTCATGATCCTTATTGGGTTAGCTATGAGGCTCAAGTGAAACTTGTCGGTGGAAGAGTTGTCTTTTTTAATTTTCGTGATGATTTTTCATTAGATATTGAGGATTTGAAATCGAAGATATCTTCAAGAAGCAAGGTCATTATCGTTAACACTCCTAATAATCCTACAGGTGCTGTTTTTTCTAAGGATAGTGTCAAGGCATTAGTTGATATTGCTAAGGATCATGGTTTGCACATAATTAGTGATGAGATTTATGAGAAGTTAATATATGAGGGCGAACATGTTTCTCCAGCGTCTTACGATCTGAACCGTGTTATACTTGTGAACGGTTTTTCTAAAGCTTTTGCTATGACTGGTTGGAGAATTGGTTATGCTGTAGCGTCTGAGGATTTAATAAAGAGGATGGAGAAATTTGTTCAACATACTTTAACGTGCCTTCCTGTCTTTATTCAGAGAGCCGCTATTAAGGCATTAGAATTAGGTGCTGAAGTTTATTCCAAATATGTAAAGGAGTATAAAGAGAGAAGAGATTTTCTCTTGAGTGAGCTCAGTGGTGTAAGAAATTTAAAAATAATTAAGCCTGCAGGTACTTTTTATCTGTTTCCTAGGTATGAAGTTGATATGGATTCCCAAAGTATAGCAAGTATGATGCTTAAGAAAAAGAAAGTTCTTATTGTTCCTGGATCTGCATTCGGTAAAAACGGGGAATATCATTTCAGAATTTCATTTGCTACTTCTATGAAAAATGTAAAAGAGGGTGCGCGCAGGATTAAAGAATTCTTTGATGAAGTGGAAAACAATTTATGAAATTCTGTATTAAAATGGGAAATTCAAACCTTAAACTTGCATAAAAAAGGAAAAAAGGTATGCTATCTATGTGCTTCTAGAGGTATTCTGTGTATGGAACAGCAGCGAGGGTACATCTAAAGCTCATTCAATTTAAGCTCATGATAAATCTAAGCTTAAACGGCTTTACTATTAACGGCCCCTGTCAAATAAAAAATGGTGGATAATGCGAGGGGCTTTTGCACTTGTCTTTTTCTTCAATTAAAACCTCAATGGTGCAAGCTCCTGGTCCTACCGCGGTAGTGTAAGACCTTGACCCCATTTTCGGCTAATAGCTTCTCTATAGTTGGGAAGAGCTCACTCAGCTCGTTGAAGAAGTATGATTTAGAGGACTTCAACCCGTGACTTGCATTGGCTAATAGGTGCACGGTTCCAACGCTCCAGCACACCCTTGGGACAACCTTCCCCTTTTCGCTGGCTATCTCATTTGTGAAGAAGGCGACCCTGAGCTCTATCATCCTCTCACCACGCTTAGCTTCGACCTCACCCCTCTCCTTCCTATACTTCTCCTTCAACTCGGTGAGCACAAACGACACTCACTTAATAATTTATGGAAACACTTATTAACCTTTGCCTTTATAAGTCTGTAAATAAGCCGAACCATGAAAAGCGAAGTGTTAGCACTTACGCATAAAAGCAGAAGAAACATCATCATAATGTGCTATCCTTATGTTAATTGCAGTTAACAGGAAAGGAGCTTAACCATCCAAGTCCCTAAAAGTTAACAGAACCCGCGCGCAGCAAAATTAAAATGGATAAGTAATTTCTAATTATTGTTGAGGGTTGTTTTAATGCCGAGTCATAGGTATCATGAAGAGATTGGTGCTCTTATGGGCATAAATATGTCTGCATTAAGGGATGCAAACCTCTTGATTGATGATCCGGACAAGTGGTTTAGTGAGCGCGGTTTACAGAACCTCTATGGTCTGAAGCATGACGATGATAGGGTGTTTGCTATGAACGTTGTTCGCTCTCTCTTAAGGGATATTTATGGCGATGAAGGCATGCTTGCCGCGGATCTGCACTATGCCGTGGATTATACTTCAACTATACTCAACTATACTGTAGAGTATAGATGCAAGCAGGATGCAAGCGGGAAGCAGAGTAAATTCTTAATTAAGATGCAAAGTATTTGAAAAATCGGAGTGTTTAAAACTAACATTCAGTGTGTATTTTTAAAATTTAAATAGTGTAGCGCTGCCGCTCTTTCGTGTAGTTTTTCTTTCATGTGTAGGGATAAGCTTTATATTGTTGTGATGAAGTTATTTTCTTGAATATAATGAAGAGGTTATACAAAATTGCGTATAGTTTAGGTGCTTTGGGTTCTGCTATTTCTTATCAAGCGTTTTCTACATACTTTTATTTTTTCTATGTTGATGTGGTGAGGCTTGTTGTTGCTCTTGCCAGTATTGGGATGATGGTGTATGGTGTTTGGAATGCGGTAAATGATCCTTTGGCAGGGTATTTATCTGATAGGTATAGGACAAGGTGGGGTAGAAGAAAACCTTACATTTTGTTTGGATTTATACCGATGGCTTTGTCGTTTATAATTATTTGGACTCCGCCTGCTAGTAGAGATATGATACTGCTTTTTATGTATTATACTTTTGTTATCAATCTTTTTGACACTGTGTATACTTTTGTGATCCTGAATTGGACTAGCTTGTTTCCTGAAATGTTTTCTGAGTTGAGTGAGCGTGCTGAGGTATCAGCTTATAGACAGTTATTTGGAGTTGTTGGATTAATATTCGGAATTGCTGCGCCACCACTGATTTATAGTACTTTGGGTTGGGTATGGATGGGCGTATTTATCGCTGTGATTACTGCTATAACTATGTATATTTCATTGTTTGGAGTTTATGAAAAAGAGGAGTTTAAGTTTGATAAACCGCTTAATATAAAAGATGCTTTAATTGCAACTTTTCATAATAAGTCCTTTATGACTTATATTTCTGGTAACGTGGGAATAGAACTTGCATATTTGCTCTTGGCCGCGACAGCACCTTTTTATACAAAGTATGTGCTTAAAGTTGGAGCTTTTGAAACATCACTATTCTTTCTAACTGCATTTCTATCTGCCATACCAATGTTGTATGTTTGGCGTAAAATAACAGTAAAATATGGAGCAAAAAGAGCTTACATGTTATCCATTGGTTATTTTGGTATTATGTTGTTACCGGCTCTTTTTGCTTTTGATTTTGTTAGTGGTATCGTCGTGGCGGTATTAATTGGTGCGGGGCTTTCTGGATCATTATTACTTCCGGATGTAGTTATTTCTGATGTAATAGATGAGGACGAAGTGAAGACTGGTGTCAGAAGGGAAGGTATGTATTTTGGAATTAATGCTTTCTTTATTAGGATATCGATAGTTCTTCAAGCAATAATCATTGGTTTTGTTTTGTCCATCACAGGATACATTCCTGACATAATACCGCAACCTGGAATTGTAGAATTTGGAATAAGAGCGTTAATGTCTATAATACCCTTTGTAATATTGTTTTTGTCTTTAATTTTTGTAAAAGAATATCCGTTAGATGGCCAGTATTTGCAACGAATTAAGTTGGAGTTAGAAGAACTGCATAAAAGGAAAAAAACTAAACTGATGCAAAAATAATTCGATAAAAAATTGTTAGAAATGATAGGATGCACGATCGGAATATTTATAAATACTTAATGCTATTTTTTCTTATGTCTAAAATAATTGTTTTAGGTGGAGCCGGTCACATAGGTTCGAGGATTGTTAAGGAGCTTCGTGAACTTAACTCTAGTGTTGAGATAACTATTGCTGATAAGAATGTTGAGAAGGCTAATGATGTTGCTAAGGATGTTGGTGGGAGCATTAACGTTGTTGATGTTGATGCGTCTGTTGAGGATTTAGTTGTCAGTATGTTAAAGGGTTATGATGCTGCGATTAATGCTATCGGGCCTTTTTACAGATTTGGAGTACCTATTCTAAGGGCAGCCATACGTGCTGGTGTTAATTTTGTTGATATTAATGATGATTATGATGCTACTCTTGAGGCTCTTAAATTACACGAAGAGGCTCAAAAAAGAAATGTTACAGCTATTATTGGTCTGGGTGCTACACCTGGTATTACTAATCTTCTTGCTAAGTATGGTTCTGAAAAATTTGATGAAGTGCATGAGATTGGAACTTATTGGGTTTGGACTGCTATAGATCCAACGATGGGACCTGCGATCATAGATCATTATTTTCATGCTATAACTGGTATGATTAAAACATATAAGGATGGGGCTTGGGTTGATATAAAGGCTCTTTCTGAGCCTGAACGTTATGAATTCCCGCAGCCTATAGGTGTATGGGAGGTTGCGCATGCTGGTCATCCTGAGCCGATTACAATTCCGCATTATATTAAAGTTAGGAGTGTATATAATAAGGGTGGTGTTTGGCCGTCTGATCTTAATGATATTGCTAAAGCTTTTTCCATGTTAGGGCTTACAAGTTTGAAGATGATGAGTATTAAAGAGCAGGCTTATGTTGCTCGTGATGTTGCCATAGCTATAACTTTAGCATTACCTGAACTCACACCGCCAGAGGAAATAGAGAGGACGATTTCATCGCTCTATGAGAGGCTTGGTGAATATGCCTTAACTGGTGTGGGCTTAGGCGTTATGGTAAAGGGCATTAAGAATGGTAGTGCACATATAATTAAGTATGGTGTTGCCTGTAGAGAGGCCAGTCAGGCTACTGCTTTACCTGCTGCTCTTGCTGCATTGGAGCTTGCTTCTTCTCAAGGGTTTAAGAGTGGTGTGTATCCTCCTGAGGCAGGAGTCGTTGATGTTAGTAAACTTCTTAACGGAATAAAGAAAGTGTTTACTATTGAGTATTCAGAAGTGCAGTATGGGACTCTATAGAATTTTGTTTTAACTTAAAATATTTATATTTTTATTTTTTATTATATTTTGATGTGTGGTGGTTTTATGAATTTTAATGTTAAGGGTTTTATTAATGGAAATATTTATGTTTCATTTAAGCCTTTAAGGGTGGTTTCTGCTCTTGTGTCCTATAATGGGCGTATAATTTATGCCGGTAATTCTAATAAGGCTAAACGGTTAGTTGTACTGTTTAATGGACGTATTATCGATCTGGAGGGCAAAACTGTTATCCCTGGTTTTGTTGATTCTCATGTACACCTCGACAGTTTGGGTCTTTCTCTTAATACTCTTGATCTACGTGGTGTTGATTCTATAAGTGGACTTAAAGAACGTTTGAGAAAATATTATGAGGGACATAAGGACTTTACGTGGATAATAGGAAGAGGTTGGGATCAGGAATTATTTATAGAAAAAAGATGGCCTAATCATTGGGATCTTGATGAAGTAATTTCTGATAAACCTGTTTTTCTTGAAAGAATCTGTGGACATGCTGCCGTTGTAAATACAAAAGCTCTTGAGGTAACAGGTTTACTTGAAAAAATACCTGAATCTGCGTATTTTCTTAAAAATGAAAATAAAACTCTTACTGGTGTGGTTGTCGAAGACGCAGTTGATTTTTTCAGGAATCGATTAGTATATAATTTTGACGAGAAATTAAAAATGTTGCGAGATGCCTTATTTTATGCTGCGTCATTAGGTGTAACCATGAATGGTTTTGTTTCATGTAGTCCCGAAACGTTTAACATTCTACAGATCCTAAAAATGATGGAGGGTTTGCCTGCGAGAGTTAGGGTTTACATGAATGCTTCAGCTTTAGATTCGTTATTATCATTGGGTATTAGGAGGAGCTTTGGCGACGAATACTTACAAATCATGGGTATAAAGCTTTTTACGGATGGTTCTCTTGGCGCACGTACAGCATGGCTCACAGAACCTTATAATGATGATTCAAAAACTTCAGGAATACCAACAATCGAAGAAGAGGAATTAATAAACCTAGTGAGAAAAGCTCACGATGGAGGATTGCAACTGGCTATTCATGCTATTGGTGATAAAGCTATTGATAAAGTATTAAACGCTTACAGCCATCTTGGGAATAATTTAGCAAAATATAGACATAGAATTGAACATGCGTCAGTAATTAGATCTGATCAAATTGAGAAAATGAGCAAGCTTGGTGTATCTGCTGCAGTACAACCTCACTTTATCATGAGTGATTGGTGGGCTGTTAAAAGGGTAGGAGAGAAAAGAGCTCCATGGGTATATCCGTTTAAATCAATGGTTAAATCCAAAATCAATATTGGTTTTTCAACAGATAGTCCCGTTGAACCGTTGAATCCATGGGAAACTGTTTATGCAGCAGTAACAAGAGGTGGAAAAAACGTAGATCTTTATAAATATACTATGAAAGAAAAATTCTCGGTTAGTGAGGCACTTCATTATTACACTGCAGGCTCAGCATATTTATTATTTGAAGATGAAAATACAGGCACACTGCAGAAAGGAAAGTATGCAGATTTCATAGTTATTGATAAGGATCCATTGGAGGTGGAAATAGAAGAATTGCGTTCAATAAAAACATTAATGACTGTAGTCTCTGGAAATGCTGTGTTCTCACAATTTTCTCCTTAACCAATCGTGTCGTTAAGAGCTAGATTAAATTTCTTTCTCTGTACCATGAAATAGTTTTTTCTAGGCCCTCAGAAAACGGTGTTGATTCGAAACCAAGTTCTTTTTTAGCCTTCTCTATACTATAATATCTATCCTTTGACATAATCTCTATGACCTCACTGTTAAAGAATGGTGAATATTCTCCAGTTATCTTATTCACGATGCTTAAAACCCTTACCCCTAATTTTGCTAACGTTACAGGAACACCGTGAGAGGGTGATTTCTTACCAAACTTTTCACAAATAATGGTATATAGTTCCTTGTAAGTATACGGTTTTTCTTCAGCAATAAAATACTTTTTGTTTAGCGATACTTCTTTTTCAAGAACTAGCTTAATTGCCTTAGCAACATCCTTAACATATACAAGTTGGGTTAATTTCTCTCCATTACCTATGTAAAACTTTGTCCAATATTCACTATTAGCTATTCCTTTTATCAAAATGTAAAAGCCATCATTAATCTGCCAAGGACCATAAATTGTAACCATTCTAAGAATTGTATATCTTAATTCTCCATAACTTCCTATCAACCTCTCGGTTTCTAGTTTAAACTTAGCGTGCAACATTATTGGCCTCTCTTCCATATTTTCTGTAAAAGGTAATTTGTTAGAATCACCCATTACCTCTGCGACGCTCGAAAAAATAATGCGTTTCACGTTATTTTTCATCATAACTTCTAAAAGATTCCTAGTAGCATTAACATGATTCTCTCTCCTATACTCTATACTATATTTATATGGATGAGGAGATGCTAAATGTATTACAGCATCAACGTTACGCATGCTCTCCATAAAACTTTCTGGTTGAAGCAAATCTCCCCTTACAGTTTTTACTCCCATGTGTTTTAAAATATCTTCATTCTTACTATGAACCAAACCTCTTACATCATAGCCATTATTCATAAGTTCTTCAGCTACATTTATACCAACAAACCCACCAGCACCAGTGATAAAAACTCTCACAGAGCATTAAAAGAAACAGCATTTAAATATTTTACGGAAAAACTACTAAGAAAAACTAGAGTTTCATCATGGACTATTTTTGATATTCTAAGGGTTCTGAACTAATGGGCATGTATGGAATGCATACTTAGTCTTTCTCTCTATGTTAAACGTTTCTCTGAAAGAGTAATTCAATCTACTTAATTTTTATAAAATATAAGGTTCTATTATTTTGTGATAATTAAAATTATTGGTTTATTTAAAATTGTTAGGTGTTTAGAGCACTGAAAAATATTTTTTGATTCTCTTTAATCACAAGAAAATTTTGGTCAATTATGAGCGACTATGTTTATCTTTGTTCATCATAAGTTAAATATAAATTCTTGTGATAATATAAAATAAGAGGGGGATTCATGCATGCAACGTAGTGTGATATTAGTAATAGTGGTAGTGATCGTAGTTATAATTGTTGCTGGAGTATATTTTACTCAATTCTTAGTACCTTCAGTTACCACAACTACCACAACACCCTCACTAACCACTACGACGGTCTCACCAACTAAGACTTCTGTGACCTATGCTTCTTTGTCTGAAATGACCACAGCTGATCCTAGCACAGATTTTTCAAATTCAATACTTTGGATGGCTGTGGTTTATGAACCATTGCTTATTTATGATCCTTTGCAGAATAAATTTATACCTGCTTTAGCTCAAAGTTACGAAGTTAGTAATAATGGAACTATTTGGACTTTTCATTTGAGAAAAAATGCAAAATTCCACGATGGTGTTCCAGTAAATGCATTTGCTGTTAAGTTTTCAATCGAGAGAACTATAGCATTAGGTCAAGGAGCTGCATTCATATGGTCTCCTGTTGATAAAATTGAAACACCTGATAACTATACTGTAGTGTTTTATTTAAAGTATCCAGCTCCATTTGATAAAATAGTAGCTTCAGCTTACGGTGCATGGATATTTAGTCCAGAAGTTGTTAAGTATGCGAATGCCAAAAATTCTACTGATCCTAAAATTGCTGATTGGTTTAATGCTGGGCATGATGTAGGTTCTGGAGCTTATAAATTGGTTAAATGGGATCCAGAAAATGAGGTTATACTTGAGAAGTTTAATGAGTGGTGGGGCTGGAACGATCCAACATATCCATTAAAATCAAATAAAGCACCTGATATTTTCATAGTTAAGATTGTTAAGGATAGTGTAACTCAAGAGAGCTTGGTTGTAGCAGGAACAATAGATATAGCAGAATATGTGCCTTTAACAGATTTAGGTACACTAAAGAATAACCCTAATTTAAGAGTTGTGACTAAATCAAGTTTTCAAAATCTTCTCATGTTTATTAACACGAAGAAAGCACCATTGGATAATGTTTTAGTTAGAAAAGCTATTGCGCATGCCATACCATATAGTGATATAGTGAGTGTTGCAAGAAGTGGTTTAGCTGCTGTAGCTAGCGGTCCCATACCCCATGGTATGTGGGGTCATTTTGACAATCTAACTTATTCGTTTGATCTTAATTTGGCTAAACAATTACTTGCTCAAGCTGGGTTCTCAGGTGGGATAAATAGAACATTACTGTTAACTTATACGGCTGGTGATATTTATGAACAAAGGACTGCAGAACTAATAAGAACAAGATTAGCTGAAATAGGTATAAAGGTAGAAATTAGACCAATGAGCTGGGAAGAACAATGGTCTCTTGCTCAAAGTGGTTGGAAAGATCCCAGTGTTGCACAAGATCTTTTCATAATGTATTGGTGGCCTACATACATAACCCCATATGATTTCTTATACAACATGTATTCAAGTGAAAGTCAATTGTTCAACTTAGCATACTACACTAACTCAGAATTTGATAAAATAATTAATGATGCGCACTACTGGGAAGGGATTAATCCAGAAAAATCTCTTCAGCTCTATTATAAAGCTCAGAAGATTTTATATGATGACGTTCCAACTATTCCACTTTGGGATATGGTAGATGTAAGAGTGTCAACAATACGAATTGGTAATTTGAGCGATGCAATAAATCCTGCATATCCTACAGTGATATTCCCACAAGTATTAACTGTCCAGTATTAATCGATTTTTTTATTTTTTAATTGGAGGGATTAGATGCCGTTAAGCAAAGAATATTTGATTAAGAGAGTAATCTTACAAATTGCTGTAGTTCTCGGTGTAATTATTATAACATTCATAATTACTAGAGTTATACCAGCCAGACCAGAATTTCTTTGGGCTGGTCCTCATCCAACACCAGAGCAGTTGCAAAAAGCTAGAGAATTTCTTCATCTCGATAAGAATATTTTAGTTCAGTTATACTTGTATCTCAGTGATTTATTTAAAGGAAATTGGGGTATTTCTTGGAGGACAAGATCACCTATTTTAGATGATCTGTCGCATGCACTTCCTGCTACACTTGAATTAATTATTATTGCTTTTACTTTTGCAATAATAATTGGTGTTCCTATTGGTATTTTAGCTGCAGTGAAGAGGGGAGGCATTACAGATAATATGATTAGAGTGCTTACTGTTTTAGGTGCCTCGATGCCAACTTTTTGGCTAGCTCTTATAGTCCAATTGGTTTTTGCTTCATGGCTTCATTGGTTTCCTGCAGCAGGAAGGGTTACTGATTTGTTAGTTATTCAAACTGGTTTTCATCCTATTACAGGTTTTTATCTCATAGATTCATTACTTGAAGGCAAGATTTCAATATTTTTAGATACGTTATGGCACATGATTTTACCTGCTGTAGTTCTTTCTTTGTATCCAATGAGTTTGAGTGCTAGAATGACCAGGGCATTAATGGTCGAGGTTCTCAGTGAACAGTATATTAGGAGTGCAACAGTTTGGGGAATTCCAAGTAATATAGTGGTATACAAGTATGCATTAAAGAATGCGATATCACCTGTTATAGCTTCTTTAGGTCTTTCATTTGGTTATACTATTGTTGGTGCTTTCCTTGTTGAACTTATTTTTGTTTGGCCGGGAATAGGACTTTACTTAGCTATGTCACTTTTAAGTTTTGATTATCCAGCGGTAATTGGTGTAGTGATCATAACAGCAATTTTCTATACAACGATTAACACAACTGTCGACATTGCTCACGCATATATAGATCCCAGGGTGAAACTGTAAATGTCCGAACTTATAAGTATACTTAAACTAATCAAAAAAGATATTGTTTCATTAACTGGATTAGTAATTGTTATGGTATTTATAATAATTGGAGCAATAGCACCATATATCTTAACAAATCCTAATGATGCTTGGGGTCTGTCTTATAATGTCAGTAAGGCATACCTTCCTCCATCACTCGAACATCCTTTTGGTACAGATGAATATGGAAGAGACATGTTCAACAGAGTATTATTAGGGACAAGATTTTCTCTCATGATAGCTCTAGGTGTTGTTGGATTAGCTCTCCTTATAGGAATATTGGTAGGTCTTATAGCAGGTTATGTTGGTGGAAAATTAGGCCTACTACTTATGAGGGTTACTGATATGTTCCTTGCATTTCCACCGCTTCTGTTAGCTATAGCATTAGCAGCAACGCTTGGAAGAGGTTTAACTAATGTTGTAATAGCATTGGCAATATCATGGTGGCCTTGGTATGCTAGACTCATATTTATTCAGGTTAATTCTATTAAAGCACTCCCTTACGTTGATGGAGCTAAAGTAGTAGGATTAAATACTGTTGAAATAATGTTTAAATATATACTTCCAAATTCACTTACTGCTGTCATGGTTCAAGCTGCTTTAGATCTGGGATCCGCAGTTCTCGAGGCAGCAGGTCTTAGTTTCTTAGGAATAGGGGTAAATCCTCCAACGCCTGAATGGGGATTATTAGTAAGTCAAGGATGGCAATCCATAAATAGAGCTTGGTGGATATCATTCTTCCCTGGACTGGCATTGGTAATAGTGGTCTTAGGATTTAACCTTTTATCAGATGTTGTAAGAGAAGTTATTGATCCTAGATTGAGGAGGTCAATACTAGTTAAAGGTGTATAAAATGAAAATTAATAATGTTCTATTGAGAGTTGAAAATCTTAGTATAAACTATTATACAATGGAGGGTGTTATAAAAGCATTACGCAACATCGATCTTGAGATTAAAAGGGGGGAATCAGTTTGCATTGTAGGAGAATCTGGGTCAGGGAAATCAACTCTAGGATTAGCTATAGCTAGAGCTTTACCATCAAATGCAAAAATCGTATCTGGAAAAATACTATACGAGGGAATTGATGTGTTAAAAATAACTAATGATAAGTTAAAAGATTATGTAGGTAAAGCTGTATCGATGGTATTTCAAGATCCTGTTGCATCATTAAATCCATTATTTACAATAGGAGAGCATATTTCTGATGTAATTAAAAACGTTTTAAATATTCATGATAAAAAGCAAGTACTAGAAATGACTGAAATGATGTTTAAAAAAGTTGGATTACCAGACCCTCAAAGGATTAGAAAAGCATATCCCCATGAGCTTTCCGGTGGTATGCTTCAAAGAGTATCAATAGCAATAGCATTAGTAACTAATCCCAAAATACTAATAGCTGATGAACCAACTACTATGTTAGACGTTACTTTACAAGCTCAAATATTAGAACTTTTAAAGGAGCTTAAGAAAGAACTAGAACTTTCAATGCTCTTCATAACTCATAATCTAGGAGTTGCATCTGAAATAGCTGACAGAATAGCAATCATGTATGCAGGTAAAATACTAGAAGATGGTCCTACAGAAGAAATACTTGCAAATCCTTTACACCCATACACTATTAGGTTACTAGAGTCTATACCTAGAGTGCAAGTTAAAATCAATAGACTTAAGAGTATTCCTGGAACTCTCCCAGACCTAAGAAACCCACCATCTGGCTGTCCATTTGTAGACAGATGTGACATTGCTAAATCACACTGTTTTATAGACATGCCAAAATTTATCGAAATTAATCCTGGTCATAAAGTAGCGTGTTTTAATTATTTAGGTGATACTAATGGTCTTGCTCAAAATTGAGAAGTTAACAAAATATTTCCCGATCAGGAAAGGATTATTTGGTCACATAGTAGGATATGTAAAAGCTGTTGATGGTATTAATATATCAATCAAAGAAAATACTGTCCTAGCACTTGTAGGTGAGTCTGGCTCTGGTAAAACGACAACTGCAAGATGCATACTTAGGCTTGAAAAACCTACTTCTGGGACTATTTTATTCGAAGACAAAGATGTATTCAAATTGAGAGACAAAGAGCTAAAATGGTATCGAAAAAACGTTCAAGCAGTCTTCCAAAACCCATTCCTCTCTTTAAATCCACGTATGACAGTAGAATCAATAATAGCTGAACCATTAAGAATTCATACAGATTTTGAAAAGAATGAAATTAAAAGTATTGTTTATGAACTTTTAGAGAAAATTGGTATACCGAAAGAATTGGGAAGACGATCACCATATGATTTAAGTGGTGGACAAGCTCAGAGAGTCGCTATAGCGAGAGCACTCATATTAAAACCGAAACTTCTCATTCTAGATGAACCCACATCCGCTCTTGATGTTTCAGTGCAAGCACAATTATTAAATTTGTTAATTGACTTAAAGGAAGAAATGAAATTATCATACCTTCTAATAACACACGATCTATCTGTTGTAAGATACATCAGTAATTATGTAGCAGTAATGTATTTAGGTAAAATAGTAGAGTATGCTGGTACAGAAGAGCTTTTCACAAATCCTCTTCATCCGTATACTCGAGCACTTCTCTCAGCAGTACCTGACCCACAAATTAAGAGAACTAGGAAAGAAATACTATTAGGTGAGGTACCGAGTGCAATAAATATACCACGTGGATGTCGATTTCATCCCAGATGTCCTTATGTAATGGATAGATGTAAAAAAGAAGAACCAGATTTTATTAATGTTAACAGTGAGCATCTAGTGAGTTGCTGGCTCTACTAGTTTTTATTAAGTTAAAACTAGCGTGCTTTATTATTTAAATAGCATAGTTTAATTTCTTATTACACTACATTTTGATGTTTTATTGTGATAATAACTTATTAATAGTATCAGATAAGAACAAAGGGCGCACCTAAACAATACTATTAATTTAAAGAATATAAGATATTTCGTTATGATTCTTCTGTTTATATGATTAATTTATTTAGTGAGATATAAATGAATCAATTGATTATAAGAATATTATCTCCTTGATTTCTAACAAAGATTTCTCATATAAAATATGTAATTCCTGACATAATTGAATTATTCCAGCAAAAAGTAATATTTTTGACAACTAAATCTTTTCCATTGCATGAAAAATAGTTTTATATCATTTTGCTTTACTATAAAGATTGGTGCAAATTATGATAGAAATAAAGACATTAGATCAAGTTGAAAGCATAGTATTAGGTTCGACAATACTTGGTACAGGTGGTGGAGGAGATCCCAAAGAAGGTTTTAGAATGCTAAAAAACGTTATAAATTCTGGTCATGTTGTGAAAATAGTACAATTGAATGAATTACATAAAGATACGATAATTGTCGTTCCTTATAATGTAGGTTCTATAGCTCCTGGGCTCGAATCCAAAAAAATTACTAGAATTGTGAACCCTATTAAAAGGGCAATAGAGGAAATGGAGTCTTTTCTTAATAAAAAGGTTGGTGGCGTTGTGGCAAGTGAACTTGGCGGTTCTAATACCCCAGCCGCTTTGTCAATAGCGGCGGAACTTGGTTTACCAGCAGTTGACGGAGATCTTTTAGGTAGAGCGGCGCCAGAACTTCATCAGTGTACAGTTCATATATTTGGGATACCAATGTATCCAGCGGTTATAGTAACAAAGAGTGGGAATATTATAATAGTAAAAGAATATGCTGATATTGACGATTATGAGGCAATTGCTAGACATCTTTCTGTTTTGGAGGGAAAATTCGCAGCTGTTGTTGATACACCTATGAATTTAGAGCAAGCTAAAAAAGCCATTGTTCAAGGAACCATAACGTTTGCTATGAAATTAGGAGAAAACATTTTAAAAGCTAGAAAAGAAAAAAGAGATCCCGTACTAGCTGCAGTTAAATATCTCGATGGATGGAAAATTTTCGAAGGTATTGTTAAAAAGTACACATGGGAGAGCAGAGGTGGTTTTCTTAGAGGTGAAGCTATAATAGAAGGAAAAGATAAATTTAAAGGGCGCATTCTTAGATCTTGGATAATGAATGAGCACATACTAGCCTGGATTGATGATAAACCAATAGTAATGCCTCCTGATTTACTTATGTTTTTAGAGAATGATGGCAATCCAATTACTAATTCAGAATTGAGGGAAGGAATGTTCATAAATGCTATCACAACGCGCGCACCTAAAGTTTGGAGAACATCTAAAGGTTTAGAATTATTTGGGCCACGTCATTTTGGTTTTGATTATGATTATGTTCCGGTCGAAGAACTCATTAAGGAGATGAGATAAATGAGAATTCTAGTAATAAATCCTGTAGGTACTGATAGATGGGATGAAAAAGATAAAAATATATGTAAAGATTTTACATCACCTGATACGCAAATTGATGTAGTTTCATTACCAGAAGGGCCTCTAAGTGTTGAAACACCGGAAAATGAGGCTCAGATAATACCTTTAGTAATTAAAACTGCAATAGAATATTATAAAAAATATGATGCAATTGTGGTTAATTGTTATCTTGATCCAGCTGTTGATCTTTTAAAAGGTATTATAAGAATTCCAGTGGTGGGACCATGCGAGGCCTCACTTGCGTTAGCTTCTATGATTGGGAAGAAGATAGGAATCGTTACTGTAAGCAATAAAGCTATTTGGATGATAGAGGATAGAGTGGAAGAGTTAGCTTTTAAGGATAAAGTTATACACATAAGTGGTATACCACTTGGTGTTCTCAGTCTTGATGAGGATATAAAACGAACAAAAGCATTAGTAATTGAAGAAACTAAAAATGCCATTAAAAATGGAGCTGAAGTAATAGTATTAGGTTGTACTGGACTTACAGGGTTAGCTAAAGAAATTCAAAATATCGTTGGCATCCCAGTAATAGACCCTACAGGTGCAGCAATCAAAGTAGCTGAAGGCTTAGTCAAATTAAACCTTTACAATTCACGATATGGTAGGTGATGAACAATGCCTCAGGGTCTTGACATAGAACTCTCTTTATCAGCATATAAGCTAGTTAATGATATCATGAAAATTAAACCTGGAGAGGAGGTAGTTATAACAGCAGACACTGGTAGTGATTGGAGAGTTGTTGAGACGGTGGCTCAGATGGTTGGCACAATTGGTGCAAAACCTCTCGTAGCCTGGTATAAAATGCCTACAGGCGTAGGAAAAGCTGCAGATCAATACATACCACTTAACCTCCTAAAATCATTGCTTCCAAACGCTGATGTATGGATAGAGTTTAATAAAAGTTGGTTACTTTATTCAACACCTTATGAAGAAGCTATGAAATCTAACAAAATTAGATACATTTGTTTAGTAGGAATGAACACTGATATGATGGTAAGGAACATAGGAAATATTAACATTACATTGCTTTACGAATTCCAGAGAAAGTTAGCAAGCATAACTAAACATTCAAAACACATGAAGATAACAACACCAGCGGGAACTAATATTGAATTTGATAACGATCCGAACAGACCAGTCCTGGTTGAGGGCGAAGTCTCCGGCCCTGGTGAATATATGCTTTTTGGTCAAGTTGATTGGGCCCCAATTGAAGATAGTATTAATGGTGTTATAGTATTTGATGGGTCAGTATGGCCCCCTGAACAACTTGGACTTCTTAAAACTCCAATCAGACTATATATAAAAGATGGTAAAATAACTAATATTGAAGGAGGTCCAGAAGCCAAAATATTCGAAACATGGTTAAAACACTTTAACGACCCAAACATGCTTAGACTAGCTCACATATCTTATGGATGCAATCCAGGTGCAAAACTAACTGGGAATATACTAGAAGATGAAAGAGTTTGGGGTGTAATAGAATGGGGAATAGGTTATCAATCGCCAACATTTAAAGGAAAACTTGGAAAAGCTTCTTCCCATACAGATGGAATATGTTTACTTCCCACCGTATTAGGTGATGGCGAGAAAATAATAGAAAACGGAGAATATGTACATCCAGAATTGTTTAAATTAGGTAATAATCTGATATATAAATAAAGGTAAATCATTATAAAATTTATTCTTCTAATCTAAAAAGTATCTATTAAGATATCACCACTTAATATCAGAGTACATGTTCATAAGGATTATATCGTTTCCTAGAAAAAGGTTTTTAGTGAGAAATTAAATAAGACTATGAGATAAAATGGATTTAGGCACATTCGCATCAGGTGTATCTCCAACAAAAAAGCTGTATCTAGACAATTCTTATATGAGATCGTGTGAGGCAGCAATATTAAAGTATATGGTTGAGAAAAATTATGTTTACATTGCATTGGACCAGACTATTTTTCATCCACAAGGTGGTGGTCAACCATCTGATGTAGGGATAATAAGGGGCGAGAAATTCGAAGTGCATGTTAAAAGGGCAATGGAGGCAAAAGGTGTTGTGGTTCATTGGGGATGGATTGAAGGCAATATTAAATCCCAAGAAAAAATTATTTGTGAGATTGATTGGTTACAGAGGTACTATAATATGAAATTGCATACTGCTGGCCATGTAATAGATTATGCTGTTATGAAGACTTTAGGTAATCCAGTTACGACGATCTCGGCAAATCATGGTCCACATGCTTATATAGAATATCTTGGTGATCCTCCTAATCGAGTGCAATTAAAGAACATAGAAGAGGAGGCAAACAAAATAGTAAGATTAGGAAAAACAGTAAAAGTTTTATACGTAAAAAGAGAGGAATTATCAAGAATCACTTTCAATGCACCAAATTTATTAAGAATACCGCAATTGGAAATTTACAGAATAATAATGATTGAAGGCGTGAACGCTATGCCATGTGGAGGAACGCATGTAAACAATACAAAAGAAATAGAAGAAATCACCATAAAAAATGTTGAAGATTTAGGAACTTCATATAAACTACATTATGATGTGAGATAAAGAAAGTCATCTATTTAAGCTATTTTAAAAATTACTTGATGAAGGATTAGCTGAATGTTCATTGAGATTAAAAATATTTGTATTTAAGTGATGCCTAATTTTGGATATATCTCTTTGTCTAATTTACGTCTCGCTTCAGCATAAATTTGGTCATAGAAGTTCCTTTCTTTTGTATCGATTGTTACCATTAATGGTCCGAAATTGTCTACTTCTAAAACCCACATTGCTTCTGGAATGCCTAGATCTAACCAATGTACATCGATAACTTTTTTAATAGATTTTGCAGCTACAGCTGCAACACCGCCAGGATATATTGTATAAACTGCACCGAATTTTTTACATGCGTTAGCAGTTTTAGCTCCCATTCCACCTTTTCCGATAATCATCCTAACACCAGTCTTCTCTATAAATTCCGCTTCGTACATTTCTAATCTTGCACTAGTTGTGGGCCCCGCGGCAATAACTTTCCATTCATTGTTGATTTTTTTCACCACTGGTCCAAGATGATACACCGCAAGACCGTGAAGATCCAGTGGAAGTTTTTCTCCCTTATTAAGAAGCTCAAGAGTTCTTCTATGACCAGCGTCTCGCGCACTTACTATTATTCCTGAGAGGTATACAATGTCCCCAATATCTAATTTACGCACATCTTCTTCACTTAATGGTGTCTTTAATCTGTATTCGTTTACCATTTATAACACCTCCTTATTTAAATGTGGGTGCGTAAGGTATTCAATCTTTCCGTTTGGATAAACCTTCATTGCTGATCTTCTTGCAGCCCAGCAGTTTGTAGCTACTGCAACTGCAAGCGAGGCAGGATGTCTGTAAGCATATTCTACATGAACATCGAGAGCTGTAGTTAAGCCACCCATACCATGCGTTCCAATACCCATGGAGTTTATAGCCTCTAATAGTTGCAGTTCAAATTTTGCTACCTCTGGATTATCACTTCTCATATTCACTGGTCTCAATAATGCTTTTTTTGCCAGTTTCATTGCTATATCACCTGTAGGTCCTAAGCCAACTCCAACTATTACAGGGGGACAAGGTTTAGCACCTGCCTCAAAAATGTCTTCAAGAACGATCTTCATAACACCTTTTAACCCTTGACCAGGTGGTATTACTTTAGCTATTGAAGGAGCTTCACTTCCACCACCTTTCAACATGACAGTAATCTCAACTATATCAGAATTTTCATCTATCTCCCATTCTATCCATGGTATGTATCTACCAGTATTATCACCACTATTCTTACCTGTGAACACGTCAACAGCATTAGGTCTTAATGGTATTTTATTAGTTGCCTCTATTGTAGCCTTTTTTAAGATTACTGGCAATTTACCTAATAGAGGAAAGTTCTCACCAGCCCTAATGTAGAATATCACAGTGCCCGTATCCTGACAAATTGGTAATATTTCATTTTTGGCTACCTTAACGTTATCAATCATCGCTCTTAACATACTCTTAGCGAGAGAATTAGTTTCCTTTTCATAAGCAAGTTTCAAAGCGTTTTCGACGTCTTCAGGAAGCCATGTCGCTGCTGCTTCGATTAAACGAATAGTTGAATTGAATATTTTATCTTCCAAATCCAAGCACATCACCAAAGTATATTTAGTCATACAAAAAGATAAAGATATGCATTAATATAGTCTAAATTTTATTAGTATATATCATAATCACAAATACATATATCTCAATTAATGACAGATAGATTCTTTTAAATTATTTACGAAATTTTTTACTTCGCTCAGAACATCTTTACCTACGATTTCGAGCTCTATTGCTCTGTTTGTATGATCACAGTAAAAATGAATACTTAGCGTTTGCATTTGTTGCTTTTTAATAAATCCTATACTTTTATTAACTAGGTTGTATGATGCTTTATGAGAAGATATCATAAATTCGCCACTTTCTAGTACTCTTTCTTGTGTTTTATGTAATTTTCTTTGAAAGTGACGCACCTTAATTTTTAACTGGTAACCATGATTATAATTATAAATGTAATGGTACGCCTCACCGTCAGCTACCCACTTCACGTTATTTAAAATTATGCTAGTATTTACCTCCGTTGGGATTTCCCCTGCTTTAATACTATAATCATCTGGCAATGTGATAACTAAAAAATTTGATACCCCCAAAAGGGGATTTCCTGCTGCTATTGCAAACCCCTTTGCCACAGAGTATTTTAGGAGTAAAACTATTTATATTTTTTTATCTATTACGTATAGTATGAATGATCAAGCGATAATACTAGCAATAATATACATGGTTCTTTTCTTAGGAGTATGGTATCCCTTTGGATCCTGGTATAACAGAAAGCTCGTTAAAAAATATTTTAAAACAATAAAAAATGTATTTAAAAATTCAGAACTTAAAAAAATCGGAACAAGCGGGTTGCTTATTTCTGGATTTGAAATGAATTCTTTTAAAATTTACGGAATTGGTGTAACACTAATCTCGAGAGAGAACCCGATTAACTGGATTGTGAGCTATTTAGCTAAAAGACGAGATATGATGATATTCAAAGGAAACTTAAACAAAGCTCCTAGATCATCAATTGAAATAATAAACTTAAAAGTCAGAGCCTCAAAAAGCATCATGAAAACGATTCCGAAATCATGGTTTAGAAATAGTATCGATCATTTTATGATATATTCCAATCACTTCACTATCTTAACAAGTCTAATAAATATTTCCAAAACTGTAATAGATGATTCAGTATGGCGCATATCAATAAACAGTGATGAACCTAATATAACATTTATGCTCTCATTAGAAAAGATAACAGAAGATAGATTAAAAAACATAGTAAATAAAATAGAATCATTAACTAAAATCACACTCTAGCTTCTTCTTTAACTTTTCACAGCTAAAAAATAGAAAATCCTTACTTCTGAGACATTCATTGATAGTTCTCCATAATCTTTAATAAGCTTTCATACAAGGGGCAAGATTTCTAAATATAATATATGTTAACTTTAATATTTAAACACATTATCTAGAATATTTAAATATATTCTCATGATTACGAAAAGAATTTATACCTGTTACAAAGAAATAATTTACTGAGGTGATTAAATGGCTGACTTGTTTTCAACTCCGATGCCATACGTACTTACAGCATTAATAATATACGCGATTGCATATGTCATTTATGGAAAATGGATGGATACTAAAGTCTGGCAAGTAGATCCGTCGAGACCTACTCCAGCACATGTTTATATGGATGGTGTTGAATTTTTCCCAGTCAACAGATATGTTCTTTATGGATTTCAATTTAAAAGTGTTTCAGCGTTGGGTCCTATTGTAGGACCATTAACAGCAGTGGCGCTCTTTGGTTGGGTACCAGCATTAATCTGGATAATACTTGGCAACTTCTTTATAGGATGGTTACAGGACTATAGTACTATGCTTCTTTCAGTAAGAAACGAGGGAAGATCATTTGGGCCAATCACTTATGAACTATTAGGGGACACTCCAAGGAAACTACTTCTTGGTTATCTCCTCTTTTACTTCTTCTTAATTTCAGCAGCATTTATATATGTTTTGGCATCGACTATAAATGGCTTTCCAGGCTCTTTCACTGCTGCTCTTGGTACTATTGTTGTTGGATTATTGGTTGGACAATTAATATATAAGTTGCGAATGAATATCATATCAGTAACAATTTTAGCTATCATATTAACTGCTGCAAGTGTAACGTTAGGAGTAATTACACAATGGCCTCCCAAAAACTTCTTTGATCCAGTTTTCGGCAGTGGGGCATCGTTATTTGTGTGGATGCTCGTAATTGGTGTAATACTATTCATTGCATCAGTAGTACCTTTACCAACCTTTATAACACCTGTAAACTACATAGCGTTTTATCCAACAGCTTTCACGGTAATAATTATTTTGATAGCTGCACTAATTTCTCCTTTAATTGGCATATCTATTAAGCAACCAGTAATAAATTATGCCAATGCATTTATCACAATACCTGATCCACAAAGATCCGCAGTGGGTCCAATCTGGCCAATATTATTTGTCACAATTGCTTGTGGCGCAATATCAGGATGGCACAGCTTAATAAGTAGCGGAATTAGTTCTAGGCAATTAGATGTTGAGACTGATGCGAGACCTGTTGGTGGCGGCGCAATGATACTTGAAGGAATGGTAGCTCTCTCAGCTTTAACAACAGGTGCAATATTAGCTACCGTGCCTTCTGGCGCAGGCGGTTATGTTGCTGGTGGTTCAGTATTACTCTCTGGAATGTTTGGAGCAGCAACGGCAGGTATTTGGAATGTATTTTTGGGCGTATTTATATTGCTAATGGGAATTACTGTGCAGACATTAATAACAAGATACTGGAGAATTGTTTCTGCAGAGATCTTTTCTAAGGGAGCACTACGTATTCTTGGAAATAAGTATGTAGCGACCATAGTAGGTTTGATATTGCCCATTATTTTAGCAGCCATAGGTAGTTGGCCTAGTGTATGGATTTTCTTTGGAGGAACGAATCAGCTATTAGCAGGTTTTGCTCTTACGATAGTCGCAGTTTATTTGATGAAAGTAAGAAGGCCTACGCTGCCAATCTTGATACCAGGACTTTTTATGCTAATAACAACAATAGTGGCGCTTGCATGGGAAAGTGCTGTTGTACTAGCTTCAGCAGTAACTTTATTTAGTCCTAAGAAAATTTTACTTAGTGGGCAATCGGTTCCAGAAGCATTAGGTGGTGCAACTACAGGAGTAATCATTAATTTGATTGCAGGAATTATTGGAGTTGTATTAGTTATACTGGGCATAATCATGGCATATTATTTAATAAAAAGCTATTTTAAATATCACTCCACGGTTCCTGAAACGACTAAAACAGAGTAAAAAACAGAATTTTAAATATTTTTTTAAAATTAACTATGTTTAGCTTGTCCTCCCTATGACAGGTGTTTCTTCATAGATTCAGAATTGCATTTCTCATTTTGGAACAGTTTTAGACTATAATAGATAATTTTTTGATAGAGAAGGATAAAAGTTTTGTTACGATGCTTTATTATGAAGCATACTAAAATTCCAAGAATATTGGTTTTTGGTGTTTAAAGGCAAGGATGAGGGGAGTCCCGTTGCCCCAGAAAGTCATTCATGAAGCCTTCAAAGCAGAGATGGAACGGATAGTTATAAAGTGTTAACTATCCGACAACGGTGAAGTTTTAAAGTATAAAGAAAATCATAGTGTATTAATCCCATGGTAATACATTTACTTGGTCTACTTCTATGAACGTTTTAAGTTTCTGTCCCACTCTTATATTTACATTTGGGTTAAGCTTGATAAGAATTTTTGAGTCGTCTACTAACTTTAATCGTACATATTGGTATGAGCCAAGAAACATAACCATGTCTACATCTCCCTCAATTATGTTATGATCATTTTCTGCGTTTAATTTAAAATCTTCAGGTCGGAGAATAACAGCAACACTATCACCAGGTCTTAAGGTTGTATTGGATGATATGAGACCTTTAATGGTGTAGTCACCTAAACTTACCAATGCATAATTGTTTGTTATTTCCTTGATAACACCTTTTAATATACTGCTCCTTCCTATGAATGATGCCACGAAGAGATTTTGTGGTTTTTCGTAAATCTCTTTAGGTGTTCCTACTTGTAAAACTTTCCCTTTGTCTAAGATTGCTATTCTATCGGAAATACTCATTGCTTCTTCTTGATCATGTGTTACATAGATTGTTGTGATTTTAAGATTTTTCTGAATACGCTTTATCTCCTCTCTCATTTCTATTCTAAGTTTTGCATCTAGGTTACTGAGAGGCTCATCTAAGAGTAATAATTTAGGTTCAACAACTAACGCTCTAGCGAGCGCGACTCTTTGCTGTTGTCCTCCGCTTAATTGGGTTGGATACCTATTTTCAAGGCCACTTAACTGAACAAGATCTAGTACTTTCCATACTCTTTCTTTTATTTCACTTTTGGGTAACTTTTTGATCTTAAGTCCAAACGCTATATTATCAAAAACAGTCATGTGAGGCCAGAGTGCATAATTCTGGAATACCATTGCTACATTTCTTTCATACGACTTTATAAGAGTCACGTCGTTACCTCCAAAAAATATTTTGCCTTTGTCAGGGTATTCAAGCCCAGCTATTATTCTAAGTAGTGTTGTTTTTCCGCATCCGCTGGGTCCTAAGAGCGTAAAGAGTTCACCATCTTGTATATTCAAGTTTACATTATCTACAGCTATCACATTGCCGAATTTTTTCGTAACATTTTCTAGTTTAACGTCAGTCATCCTTCATTTACTCTAAAATCACACACCTATAAATGCGTATCTTTGTTTGAATCCTAAAGTCACTATGGCGATCACACTTAATTGAATAACCATTAAAAGTAATCCAAGAGCTGCAGCAATTTGAGCGGATCCTACAGAAGAAACCCACACATTAGCCATGTATACTGTAAGAGGCGACTTGTCTATATTGAGAACCCCTAATGTCACACTGACACTCACCTCACTAATGCTATAAATAAAGCTTATCATAGCACCACTAATAACATTAAGTGAAATGAGTGGCATTACAATGCTACGAATTGTTCTAAATCTTTTTGCACCCAAACTCATAGAGGCCTCTTCAAGATTGTAATGAACCTGCTGTAATCCGGCATAAATAGATCTAGCAGTAAAAGGCATTCTTCTAACTGCATAAGCAATGATTAGCACGATAGCAGGATCAAAATATAACGGATTTCGTGGATCAAGAAATGTGCCTTGAAAGAATTGAGAGTAAAAATAAAAGTATCCTATAGCTATTACTATACCTGGTATTGCTATTGGTAATGTTGCTAGTGCATCAAGCGCAGTTATGCCACTTAATCTTACGCGACTTGCTGTATAAGCAGTCGCAATTCCAATCAGTATAATAATTATCACAGCAGCTAAAGAATATAAAACACTACGTACAACAAAACCTGATACTCTAGGATTAGCAAAAATTTGTATTAAATTATTTAACGTGACTCCATCAGGAAATACATCATTCCATCTTGTGGAGAAGGCCAAAAGAACAGTTCCAACTTGAGGTAATATAGTAAAAATCACAATTGGAACTATGATAAAGTATACAATTAGTAAACCCTTTAATCTTAACTTTGTAAGCCTAGCTTTCCATCTACCACCCCTACTAATCATGGCATAAGTTCTCATGCTTACATATTTTTTTATAAGTAGAAAACCTGCTAAGGCTAAAACTAGCATAACAACAGATAAAGCAGCTATCTCTGGTGGTCTTTGTCCAGTTGATCTTATAAAATTGGAAAATATCTGATATGACATGAGCTTTTGAACGTATGGATGGCCTTGAAAAACTATAGGAGCTCCTAAATCTTCAAGGCTAAAAATGAACACTAATGTTGCACCAGCAGCTAAACCAGGAAAAGCTAAAGGTAAAGTAATCTTTCTAAATAAAGTAAACCCTCTTGCTCCTAAATTTTCACCCTGTTCTTCCAAGCTTGGATCAACATTCATTAAACTAGCATAAAAATTCAACAGAACGATTGGATAATATGTAATTGATTGTGTAAGAATTACAGCAGCAAGACCATCGAGCCATATACGCCACGGTATTATATGAAGAATATCATAAAGAAACCAGTTTATTAACCCTGTAGTTGGATCAAAAATTTTCTTAACAACATATGCATTAACAAAAGGTGTTATCAAAAGTGGGATCAAAGTTATGATTCTTAAAACTTTCTTACCAGGGAATTCATACCTGGCAAATACAAATGCTATAATAATGCCTAAAAGTGATGCTATTATCGTGGTAAAAGATGCAACTATAAGCGAATTAAAAATCACACCGCAATCAATGCCAGTCACATAGATTGTGCTAATCTTAGGTATATAAGTATACAATGAACCTTGAGGGTTCAAATTAATGTAATATGATGACAAAATATTATTAAACCATCTTAAAGAAAAAGTTCCATCAGAAAGGAATGCAGTTTCAACCATCATAATAACTGGAACTAATAAGAATGTAAAAATGAAAAAAAGTGATATAAATATAAAGGCTAGAACGACCAAATCAATCTCAAAAAATATTTTTCGTGAAAATCTCTGCTTAATTGTATTAAGCTTTTGCATTATTATTAAGCACCTGCAGCTTTTGCTTCATTATAAATATTTAAATACCAATTTCTTGCTGCATCACGCCAAGTACTTGTTATCTGATTCAAAAAGCTTGTATCAGTCTGGAGTCTGTTATTAATACTTGCAGCATAACTCTCAGTAAATGAAACCATATTACCAGTAATGGGGTCTTTGAATTGAAGTAGAGTTGTTAATTTCTCTTTTAGTTCCTGATATTTTTGTGGGTTTTTATCCTTTAAACTGAGAACAGCACTCCATGCCTGCTTTAACTCTGTATTAGCATCAATCAAAACTGATTTAAAATAATTCATCATGGCATATTCCGTGACCAAAGCTCTCGTATCATTAAAATCAATACCCCTGTTGGCTATTGTCATGTTATAAAGTTTATAAAGATCTTGCCGCTGTTGCCCTTCAGGAGTTCTAAAAACTGCTGGATTCGCTGGCATCCTGTTAATATTGGGATTAAGCCATAGTTTCTGTCCTTCAGCAGAAAGAACCCAAGCAATAAAAGCTTGAGCAGCTGCAGCATGGGGGGCACCTTTAACTAATGCTATTGGGTCACCATTTATAATAGATTCATTAGTTGGTATGATATACTCCGTCTTAGGATTCTGAAACATGGCATTATAACCATAGAAATCTATCGTGATCCCCACCGGTACATCACCAGTAATTACAGCATCTCTAACTGCATCACTTGTATCATAAATTTTAGCATTTGCAGCCATGAGTGTTAAAATTTTCCAACCATCAGTCCAACCATATGCTTGAAGAATAATTTCATAAATTCTAGTATTGCTTGTGCTAGCAAGCGGATTGGCTACTCCGATTGTCGGAATTGGAAGTAGTTCTCCATAAACATCAGAAGCTAAATCACTCCATTTAGAAGGCTTAGGTAATTTATATGCCTGAAGCTTGTCATTATTTACAGTAAAACCAAAACTTGAAATCGCCGCAGCAACCCACATGATTTGTCCCTTATCATTAAAGCGTTTCATTGGAACACCGCCTATAGTATTAGGTATCTGTGAGATAACATTGAGAGTATTGTTATCAGTTATCGGAGCAAGAAGATTCATACTTAATATAGTATCAAAAAGTGTTGGACCACCACCCCAAGCAACGTCAACACCTCCGCTAGAAATATAATCCTTCCATAAACCTGCGGCAACAGGTAAGAATTTCAAGTCAACAATATTAAATTTTTTTGCAATATCACTTTGCAAAAACATTTTCTTAGTAGCATCCTGTATCGTTGTATCATGCCTGGTTATGATTACAAGAGTAATGCCTCCGGTAGTAGTTGTGGTGGTTGTAGTAGTAGTTTGTGTGGTCACACTTGACGTTGTAGTTGTTGTTGGAGTAGTTGTTGTCTGGGGAACTCCTCCGAAATAATATACGTAGGCACCAATCAAAAGCAGTAGAATTAAAATAATCACTACAATTGTAACAGTTCTAGAAATTGATCGCATGCGCAACATTTTCTCACCACAATAATAAGGTTAAAAGACTTTATAAGTATTGTGTTTAGTAATCTAAATAGAAATATAAATTTATTTACGATAGCTATTTATATTGTGAACGCAAAAGTAATTTTGGCGATTAGCAATGAGGAAAACACTATCTATAATACTTTTACTTATACTAATAACAGTGTATGCATTTTCAACAGCCACGTCTGTTAAATCGGTAAAATACGTTGTAGCAGTAGATTTAGCGCATGGAGAAAGTTCCAAATATCTTAAATATATCCAAGGTAACATTACTTGGGTCGAATGGATTAACATTACTACACCCATCACAATAAGCACATTAAACAATGTAGATATGCTTATAATTGGACAGGCAACAACCTCATTTACACCAGATGAATTAAATGCTTTGAAAACTTGGGTTAGCAGTGGCAATAAAGTATTATGGGTTGCCGGTGATAGCGATTATGGGCCCGGTGTTGGGTATCAAGATATTGCAAACCTAGTATTATCATCCGTAGGATCAGTATTGAGAGTTGATTTATGTTCCGTTGAAGATCCAGTACAGAATGCAAAAGCATCATACAGAGTAGTAGGAAACGTAACACCCGATAGTGGTGCAGAAGCTGTTGCGAATGGCATCAAAAATGGGGTTTTATATCATGGTCCTGGAATACTAGCGTATGTATTACCCGATGGAACGTGGGCGCCACTAGAAAAATCTAAACCAGGTAATGTTTACAGAATTGTTTGGACATCACCAAATGGTAAGATTGTAGAAAATAGTCCTCCTCCAGCAAAAGCTCATAAGGCCGGCGATACTGGAAGATTTGTTCTCTTAGCAGCTGAAGTTATGAAAGTTGGTAAGTGGCAAAGTGTCGTAATAGCTAGTGGAGAAAGTCCTTATGGTGATTATGAACCGACATGGTCTTGGATATATTACGGCGTTCAATTAGATGGTCCGAAATTTGTTACGAACATGATAAATTGGTCACTTGCACTTGCAACCACAGTTGTACAAACAGTAACACAAACAGTAACTTCCACCACAACAGTTACTAGCACAGTAACCTCTACTACTACTGCTACAACTACAGCTACTGTAGAATCAATGACTGGTTGGGGAGCTGCAGGAGTGTTTGCAGTAATAGCAATCGTAGCAATAGCATTAATGCTTAGGAAGAAATAAAAATAATTTTATTTTTTTATAAATTTAAATTCATATAAACTTAGTACTTAAACTTTATATGCTCTAAATTAAGAATTATTTTTAAATCATTATGTAAAATTAGAAAACCGTAAGATTTCTTGCTAATTTTACAAACCGAGATAAATTGTTAATAGGTTTAGATAACTGTTGGTTTCTTAATTTGAAAGTCGCTCAGACTGTGATGAAACTATGAATATAATGAGACAAGGTATTGTGTTTTTCTCCATAGTGGAAGTATCCTTGGCAGTATGCATGACTCGATATGATGAAACACTAGATTGAAAATCGAGGATCACCGCTTTTAGCGAAGAAAGTGCCAATAGTGAGACTTTGAAGTTTCCAATACTTTTCGAAAACACTCTTTATTCAAGATCATGGTAACACTATATATTAAGTTTTTGAGAAATTTTTTATGCACATTTTGTTCTTAATAAATCATAAAGAGTTTAAAGATGTCTTAACTTTGGGTTAACATATTCTTCTATGCTAAGTCCAATAAGGACAAAGCCTGTTCCTAATAATGCTATACATATTCCAGGTGGAATGAACCACCACCATAATCCTAGGAGTAAGGCATTCCTCTGTTGTGCATAGTATAATATCATACCCCAACTCTTGTGTGTAGGATCTCCTAATCCTAAGAAGCTGAGTCCTGCCTCTGCAAGTATGGCTCCTGTTATTTCTAAAATCATTTGAACTAATGCTATCGGTAATACTGCTGGTAATATTATACGGAATACGATCCTTAAATTAGAGGAACCCATGGCCTTTGATGCTTCAACATAACTTCTTTCTTTAAGTGTTAACGTCTGTGCTCTGATAACCCTTGCTGTGCCCATCCAGCCAAGTATTGAAAGTACAAGTATTATGTTAAATATACTCTGACCTAAGTACGCTACCAGTATTATGAGTAACGGTAACGATGGTATTATTAATAGTGTATCTATTGTACCAGAAAGTAATTCATCTACATACTTCCCATAATAGCCAGCAATCAGTCCTACTGGAACTCCTATTAATGTTTGGAAAAACGCTGCCGCAAACCCTACTATAAGGCTTACTCTAGTTCCATATATCAATTCACTCAATATATCATAACCTACATCGTTAAGCCCAAGTGGATGTTGCAGAGAAGGAGGTTGAAATGGGGGACCAACTTGAATCCATGGGTTGTAAGGTGCTAACATATCTGCAAAAACTGCTACGATTATGAAAAACATAACGATTATTAAGCCAATTTTCCCTTTACGATCATTAGTTATTGCACGAAAAAGCTCATTCTTTAAAAATTTATTAAAGACCTTAATCACTATCATCACCCATAACGAACTCTGGGATCCAATATCATGTATATAGTATCTGCGACTAAGTTTGCAAGTATAACAGTTATGGAGAGTAAGAAGAATGCTCCCTGGAGAACCGGGTAATCATGGTATATTATAGCTTCATAAATTAATGAACCGACACCTGGATATGAGAACACAGTCTCAGTGAAGATAGCACCACCAACTATAAAGCCAAACCGTAACGAAAGTATAGTGATAGGTGGAAGAAGAGCATTTCTTAACACATGTTTAGTCACAACAACTCTTTCTGGTAATCCTTTAGCCCTCGCGACAGTAACAAAATCCTCAGCAAGGACATCTAACATTGTATTACGTGTAATTAATGTATAAGTGGCGAAAGCTGTTAATGTTATAGCAGACACTGGAAGTATTGCATGATAAAAAGCATCCAAAGCAAAATTAAAGAAATTAGAATACTCAGTACCAGGTGTTAAAGCCTGACTAATTGGTGTTAATTTTAAAACATAGCCAAAAACATAAACTAACATCATAGCTAACCAATAATATGGAATTGCCCATATAAACATAGATGATATAGATATTGTTGAATCTGTTTTAGACCCTCTCTTCCAGCCAGCTATAATGCCAAGAAACATGCCCAATAGGGCAGTAGTGATCGTAGAGATTCCCAGTAAAAATATTGTCCATGGAAGACGTTGCATTAACAATTCATAAACAGTAGTCGGATAATACCTATACGAGATACCCCAATTTCCTTGAAACGTGTTAATAATATATGCATAAAATTGATCCCATATGGGTTCATCCAGCTTAAACAACTTTATAAGCTGTTTAGCCGTTTCTGGCGGCAATTGATTCTCATTAGCTAATATATTAGCAGGATTTCCAGGCATGGCTCTCGGTATAAAGAAATTTAAAACAAGAACAACAACGAAAGTTACAGCCAACCTAACTAATCGTCTTACAACATACGCTCTCATTTTACACCACTAATAAAAAATAAAAATTTTAAAATATTTAACGTCTGTGTCTAATTAGAACGTATATTATGCCAATCACTATTATTACAATAACAATTCCCGCTACTAGTGTTGTATAATCTTGGGGCGCTATGGCTGTTGTAGTTGTTGTAGTGGTTGTAGTTGTTGTAGTGGTTGTAGTTGTTGTAGTGGTTGTTGGTGTGTAACCTATAGGTTTTATATTAACTAAAGAGATTAATGATGCCGGGCCATCAGGTTCATTGAATCCTACAAACTTATCAGTACGATATGCTAGTATACTATATTTTGCATAAAGCGTAAGTATTGGTAAATCGCGAGCTACAATTTCCTGTATTTTATAAATTATTTCTCGCCTTTTTGTTATATTCATTTCTGTTCTTTGAGCATCCAATAGTTTATCCATCTCAGGATTCTCATATCTAAACCAATTTCTTGGCACATAGGTTCCTAATGGAGCTGAAGCACTACTGTGAAATCTTTGGTAAAGATAAAAGTCTGGTTCAAGAGAAACACCTAGTCCCATAAGACCAAGATCAAAATCTCCTACACCCTCTCTTTGATCTACAGTCCCAAGGCTTAATGTCTCAACATTGATTTCTATTCCAATGTTCTTTAACCAACCTTGTATTAACTCCGCAGTTCTGACAAATTCAGCTCTACCTGCTATGGTGAGAAGTGAATAAGACATTCTTTGTCCCTTAGGTGTTATTCTTATGCCATCAGATCCTTTAACAAAACCAAGATTATCTAAAATTTGATTTGCTTTTGTGAAGTTTTGTGATCTCCACTTAATACTTTGATCATACCAATAACCTAAATATGGAGGAATCCAACCATCTGGTGCAGGTTCAGCAAAACCCAACATAACAGTATTAACAATATCCTGCTTATTTATTGCATATGCTATTGCCTCCCTCACACCACTTATATTAAACGGATATCTCTTAAGATTAAATCCCATAAATCTTATTATGCTTCCAGGATTAACAATAACTTTAATATTCGGTGTCCTTAACATAGTAGCAACCAGTTCAGGATCAACCGTAGCGCCAGCAAATGTATCCAAATTCCCAGCCATCAAATCAAGCATGATAGATTGTGTAGTCTTATAAAGTATATAGACTAATTTATCTACTGCAGGCTTACCCTGCCAATAATTGTTAAAAGCTTCAAGCTCTACACTAACACCAGGAGTGTACTTTACAAACTTGTACGGTCCAGTACCTATCGGGTTATCAGTATTTTTGAACACTGTAATGTTGACTACAGAAAATATATGTTGCGGGACTATCCATTGAGTGCCTAAATAATAAAGGGCAGGAGCCCACGCTTTCTTAAGATGAAATACGACAGTACTCGGATTAGGTGCATCAACAGAAGCTATGAAATCTCTATATTTATTTCTATCAAGAGTTGGATTTGCAATTATAGTATCAAATGTAAACTTAACATCATTAGCAGTAAAAGGTTTACCGTCATGCCACATAACATTATTCCTTAAAGTAAAGGTAACAGTTAATGCAGATGCATTCACAGAATATCCCGTAGCAAGCCATGGAGAATATGAGCCATTAGTATGCAGAAAAAGCATAGATTCATACATAGCTCCTATGATAGATTGGGCAGCAGATAATATACTAGTAAGCGGATTAAAACTATCAATTTCACCTGGTACACCTATTCTTAATACAGCAGGAGAACCATATGCTGCCGGAATCATTGGAACAGTCAAAGTTGTCACTAGAAACATTATCACAACAAAATCTAATACCTGTTTTTTATTCATAGTGTCTATACAATGACATTACAATCTTATAAACTTTTCTTTTAAATAACGGAAAAACCCAGCATCTTCATTATGCGGGGGGTGGGATTTGAACCCACGCAGCGCTAACGCACAGGGTTCTGAGCCCTGCACCTTTGACCTGACTCGGCCACCCCCGCTTAATATAAATTACTAAAAACAAACATATAATCTTTGAACTACTTATTATTTTTTAATGCAGTCTTGTTTCTATTTATTGATAATACACTTTTTTCGCTAATTTTATTTGGTGCATCATTTTAGTTAATATGTTATGGTGTTAAAAATTAAACCTCGTGCGATAGGTCTAGGTGACGCGATAGGTATAGTGGCTCCAGCTGGTGTGGCGGATCCTGTTCAATTAAATAAAGGTATAAGAACGTTAAAAGATTTAGGATTTGAAGTATATTTAGGAAAAACGGTTAGAAGATTGATTAGCAAAGGTTATTTTTCTGCTTCAGATGAAGAAAGGGCTAATGAAATTAATGAGATGTTCTCTAACGAAAAAATAAAAGCCATATTTTCTGCATCAGGAGGGTATGGTTCAATGCGGATACTTCCGTTATTGGATTACAGTTTAATAAAACGCAATCCTAAAATTTTTATTGGATATAGTGATATTACTGCATTACTTATAGCGATTCATCAAAAAACAGGGTTAATAGTATTTCATGGCCCGATGGTAGCGTCAGACATGCATAACCTATCAGAATATACTAAATATAATATGATGAAAGTACTCATGGATGATGAACCACTGGGTATTATTTTTAATCCTATTGATGGACCACTTATACGTGTAATAAATGAGGGAAAAGCAGAAGGAGGGCTTATCGGTGGAAATCTATCTCTGATAGTTTCAACTTTAGGAACACCATACGAAATCAATACAGAGGAAAAAATATTATTTATCGAGGATACAAATGAAGCACCCTACAGAGTTGATAGAATGTTAACCCAACTCATTCTTGCAGGAAAGTTAGACAATGTTGCAGGTGTTATCGTATGTGAATTTAAGAACTATGAATCAAATAAACTTAAACACACTTTTAGCTTAGAAGAAGTCATTCAAGATAGGATAGGAAGATTAAATATCCCAGCGATCTATGGATTGTGTTGTGGTCATGGAGAACATAAAATAACATTACCGATAGGAGTAAAGGCAACATTAGATGCTACTAATGCTACTTTAAGAATTGACGAACCAGCAGTAATAAAAAACAAAAACGGTAACTTTTAGATCATTATCTATGAGATATCTACTAATATCGGTTAATGCAATGTCTTTGACTGAAATCCTCACTTTCAAGCAAAGAAGATAAAATTAAAGCATTTTCAGCTTGTTTTTCCTTAATTTTATGTTTCTGCTTTTCTCCTCCATATCAAGTGAAGACCAACCTAAGCCTTTCATTACTTCAATTGCTTGGATCCATGCTTTAGCTTCCTCCTCTTTAATAATGCTTGTGTTTCTATAATCATGTTTTGAAATATAAGATTCAATGTTTTCAACTAATTTTTTTAGTTTTTTAATTTGAATTCCTTTTAACTTATCTCTAATAGATACCGACATCAAAGTCAATACTTTATTGAAATGTTTATCACATAATATTGAGTAATCATTGCTTTCATAACGTTCTAGAGTATCTGTGTTATCAATTTTTATGGCAAATGATGATACGTAGGAATCCTCAATCTTGCTGAGCTCAGAACAAATATAACAATGAACATTAATATTTTTATTATTCGCAACATTTTCTATATAATTTTTTAATAAGCTCTCAGTAATTATTGCTGGGCCTAGTCCGCCTAATAATGGGTCGTTCTGAGCGATGTTAACGATTTTCCAAAAATGATAGGCACAAAAACCATTTCCATAATCAATCATTTTTCTTACAAAAGGATCGTTAACATGCTCATAAAGTAGAGTCCATATCATTCTATACTCAGATTTCTCAACCAATCTACACACAGGACATCCATTCTCATTCATTGAATCTTTAAGTGCCATGTGAATAATATCCTTTGGCTGATCATCTATTTTGTTTTCATTCTTATCGAATAATTTCATGAATAATCTTAAGGGAAACTATTTTATAAGTTTTTCTTTAGATATAAAAATTGATGTTAATGATTTAATAAAAACCATTTGGAGATGATTTTTGATTGTATGCGTGAATATTTTATAGATCTCTAGTAGTTTTTGCGTTTTATTTGCAACTGGGTGTCTTCTAAAGAGTAAAAAGAGAGCTGTTCTGATGAGTGCTTTTGTGATTGTTTCGAGGATTTTTGGTAATGTTTATATTTGAGAGAGTTATTAACAAAAAAGAAATGACGTCTATTTTGTGGTTTATGTGAGATGTATAGAAATGGTGAGGACAGATGGACTGTTCAAAGGAAAGAGAGATAAGGGAGAGGATCGATCAGACCTTAAGAAACATAGAAATGCTAAAGAAAAGGATTCAAGAAGTTCAAGAAGATTTGCGAATTATTTACCAAATTCAGAAGATTCTTTTAGAAAGGATGAAGGGTTCGAAGATAATTGTTTAGAGTTATTGAAAGTTTTAGCTAAATTGTCTTCAAGAGAAGCGGTTTTAAAGTTCCAACTTTATCAGTTGTTAGAGGAAGCGAAGATTGAGACAATAAGATTAAGTGGTATTATTTCTTTATATGAAATGGTAAATAAGAATGATAATGATATAAAAGTGTTTAGATCAAAGCTCGAGGAATTACTCTCTAAATATGTAAAATTTGTATCTTCTGAGAGATGAGAGTAACTTTGTACTTTTCATAAGAAAAATATAAGATTTTGACTTTTAGGATGGGGTGATGTTAGTCTAATAGTTTAAGAGCAAGTTCTATGTAAATCTTTTTTAATTGCCTTAGTAAGCTAAGTCTTACGTATTCATCAGGGGTGTGTCCCATCTCGCCTGCACCTATAATTACTGCAGGAGCTTTTGTGTAGTAATTAAGAATCTCTGCATCTGTGTATCCTGTGCCATAGATTTTTTCTGCATGTGATCCAGTGACTTCTAATATGGCTTGTTCTGCACTTTTTACTAGCTTTTGACCGCGTGGGTCGTTTAGATCTGTTAGATAGGGTGGCCTTCCGTGTAGTATTTCTATTTGTGATTGGATCATCTCTTTCGGTACTTGGTAAGAGCTCGCATGTGTTTCGTCTAGGTGATTTATTATATTTTTTACTTGATTGTAAGCCTCATCAATAGTTTCGCCATATATTAGTCTTCTATCCAAGTATACTTCGCATTCAGCTGGTACAATATTGAGCTTCTGGCCTCCTTTTACGATTGTCGGTGTTATGGTACCTTTAATGTAAGGGTTAAATGTTATGGATGAAATGTATCTTGATTTCAGATGGTAATCTAAATTTCTTATTTCATTGAGAAAATCTGCTAAGCGATATAATGCATTTACACCCTCCGTTGGAACGCTACTATGTACGGAAATGCCTTTTAATACAACTTTAAATCTTACATAGCCTCGTTGTCCTATTCTAACCATGATTTTATTTGCTCTTACGGATCCTTCTCCGACTATGATATAATCCATTTTTTTATTGCTTAAAAAACCTCTACTTGCTATTAGCAATGATCCCCATGTCTCAGATCCGCTTTCCTCCCCAACGACACCTGTGAATATTATAGTGCCATTAAACTTGTGCGTAGATAGTTCGATTACTGATGCTACCATTGATGCTAGGCTACCTTTCATGTCAGAAGAACCAAGACCGTATAATTTATCACCTTCTATAGTAGCGTTGAAAGGATTTTTAGTCCATCCAGGTACTGGAGGGACTGTATCGAGATGCCCGTTAAACACGAGTATTGGTGGAGTTCCTGAACCAATAACTCCAATGACGTTATCCCACTCATCTATTTCGGATCTTATACCGTACGAGGTAAGGTCTTTTTGTATTTCTTTGCTGAGTTCATGTTCTTCACCTGTTATACTTCTTATACTTATATATTTTTTAGCTAAAATAATTTCTAAGTCTTCGATATTCATGAATTCACCATACTGATTAGATAATTCTTATAAATAAAATTTATGTGGTCTTTAAGGTATGCATTATTTTTATGTTTATTTTTGCTTTAAGGTGGTTTGAAGAAATTTTAGCAGTTTTGTAGTATGATTTTGCTGCAGTGATTTAGGATTGCAGATGTTAAAGATTGTTATGTATGGTTTGTACTTCTTGTTGAATTATGGTCGTTGGTTTTTCTTCTATTATGTTTATGAATTTTTTAGTTTTCCATTCTATATATTTCATGAAACCATATAGTGCTAATCGTAATGGTAGTTCATGCGGTTTATCTAGATACTTGTTTATTATTCTTTGTGACCAGTAAAGGCTGTGTTTTAGTGTTAGCTTTAAGACTTCTGTGTGTTCTGTGCTTAAACTGATCTTTCTGAACCAATCTTTGTCTTTTAACATGCCTAATGGCACAAAGAACATCGGCACTATTAGGCTTTGATATGGCCTTAATCGTTCTATGAGTTCAGCTGTTTTGATTACATCATCAGGGGTTTCGCCTGGAAGTCCTAAAATTAATGTGGCGGCTGGTAATATGTTGTGTTCGTGCATTATTGAGAATGCTTCTACCACTAAGTCAGGCCACATATCTACCTTGAATGGTGCTGCTTTGGCTGGCATTATCTTATATGCTAACTTAGAAGAACCTGTCTCGATTCCAGTTTCAACTCCAATGAATTTTTGTCCTGTGTTGCTAAAAATAATGTCCATGATTTTATCTATAATTTTTCCATTATATTGCGCGGAGAGCAGTGTTGCCAATGCTATATGGCTCCATGCTAATCCTTTATAATATTTCGTTGCTAAGGTATGAAGTTTTATTAATGGTTTTTCCCTTGGCATTATTCCGTATGCACCATAGAGGAGTACATCTTCCGAATGAAGTATTCCTCCTTTTATTCCATGAGAAACATTTATCATGATCTCTTTTTCTATGACGTCTAATGGTATCATTCTAAGTTTTCGTAATGTTACTGAGCAAAAGCTACAATATCTAGGACATCCGCGCATGACTTCCACAAGCCCGTTCACCGATGGAGCTTTTATAACTGGTATTTCCTCAATTTTTGGTGAGTCTTCGGGTCCAACATACACGTATGCTGGTAATTCTTCATCGTTAAGAGCTTTAAGAACTAGATCTGTTATGATTTTTTCACCTTCACCATCAAAGACAGTATCTATGCCATATTTTTTCCACGCATCAGTTCTAAAAAGCCATTGCCATGCAGCTGGTCCACCTGCTATTATCTTAAGACCATGTTTTTTTGCTTGCTTTATTTCATTCTTTTCCATTAATTTTTTGAAGCTTTTTAAGTTGACAGGTTCTTTACCTGTAATGAACCACCACTCTGAGCTGGGAGGTCCTAGAGCAAAATAATCATGATGACTCAACATCAGAACTTTAGCATCATTCAAATAGTATTTCAAATAATCTGGATCTATTATTGCAGCATTAATTCCGTTGTCTACTAAAACTGCCTCTATTTTTCTCATACCGTAAGGAGCTTCTGACGGTCGTCCAATCTTATCAACTTTAATTTTAGGTGCAGCAATCCACATCCATAGAGCTTCTGGCATACCTAGTGCTGGTCCTGTTGTCATGAATCCTAAGAACTCTTTTCCATGATGATTGGTCATCATACTCCTATCAGTAGTTAATATTACATCAAACTTTACGTTGCCTTTATCCATAATGTTGCACCCCTTAATTGTTTTATGAACTTGGATTATGAACGTATAGTTTAATAGTTAGGTGCATATTGTTTATGAATATGCCTCTTAATTTTTCTATTATGTTGTCTAGTTCTTCTATGGAATAGACATGAATTTCGATTCTTTTTTCTCCATTAATTCTAGCGCGTATAAGTTCCGTCTTTAGTTGTTCAACTTTATGCTCATTGATGTCGTCTTCTATAGAGATTATTTTAGTCATCTTATTCACCTAGCGAAGATAATTTTGATACAAATCTGCCATAACTGATTTTTAATCCTTCTTTGCGCAATATCCTCCATACCTCTTTTTTTGTTAACCCTTTTGATAATAATTCGCGTATTCTTGATAATGGCAATTTAATTGGTCTTCTTCCTAGTTTTACACCTTTATGTTTTACTTTCTCTAGACCATAACGTGTTCTTTCTATTAGGTCATATTTATGCAATTTCATAAACCATGATAAAACCTCAATAAACAGCTTTCTTTTATTCGTATCGACACACAGTTGTTCTAGCTCAGAATTCAGCTCCTCGTATTTAGAAAAATGTATAAAAATGCTCTCACTGATTAGTTTTTTAATCTCTGTGATGATTTCTTCAAAACTTCTTCCAATATTTAATGGACTGCGGAATATTAAGTTACCAATTCCATTATTTTTTATGAATGTGAGCATTTCATTATATTTTTCTCTTCTATGAATAGGTATATGTGTATCACAATCAATAAACGTATTAACTAACTTGAACCCATGCAATTTTGCAAAACTTTCCACTTCAAGTTGAATTTTTTGTATTAATGATTCATCATGAATAGCAATGTAAGCCACAGCATTAGTCATCAGATCCACCTCTAATAGACATTTAGTCCTAAACTAAAATATAAACGTAATCCTACCTTTCTGTTAATTCCTATCCCTATTTTTAATAATAAATTTTTAATAATAAAAAATATAAATAGTCTTAAGTTTTCCTTTCAAGTATGAGCAGAGTGATTAAGTGTCCATTCTGTGGTTTTAGGTTTAGTATAATGTATGCTAGAGCAAGATCCTGTAGTGGATGTGCAGTTTTAGCAGAAAATCTAAGCTGTTCCTACATTAAGTGTTCTAAATGTAGTAGTGAATTTTCTCTTGACTAATCAATCCCTAATGAATTTTATGAACATATTTTTCAAGAAATTCAATTACAATGCTTTTAAATTCTTCAGGTTTATCTAGATAGCATGCATGTCCAGCATGTTTAATAATATGTAGCTCAGATCCTTTAACATTAGACGCTAACAATTCTGCATCATCTAGAGATGCAACATTATCATGCTCTCCCCATATGATCAAAAGTGGAGTCTTAATTTTATTTAGTCTGTTAACAAGAAGCTTTATGCCAACTGGTCCTATGACAATTCCAGCTGTAGCTTCATAATTATTAGAAAGATATCTTAATACAACTTCACCACTTATAGAAGCACCTAACAGAATTGGTTTCACTATATTAAGTTTAGAGAAAAGATTCTTTAAGAATTCTGCATATTCATCACGATTTTCAGCCATGAATTTATCTGACCTGCTCTTTGGACCATACGGCATATCTATTGCATATACATTATATCTTTCTGATAAAAACTCCACCAAGTTTATTTCATCCCAAGTATCTGCATTGAAACTATATCCATGCAAAAGAACTATAGGATCGCCTTTACCTTTGTTTAAAAATCTTACTTTCAGACTATTAACATAAGTGTAATATTCCATAATAATCACACTAAAATATCTCTCAAAACCTATTAACGTTATCTCCGTTTAGAATTTTCAATAACGTTTACAACTGAAAATCTGGCTTCTTCAGAGAGAGCAATTGTATAAAGACTTAAAGATGATATTAAATTTTTGTTAATATCATACTATCATCAACTTATCTTTCAACAATGACCATAACATTTTGCTTTTAATTGAATGATTTTAGTCTCAAATAATTTATCGCGTGGGACATCAATAAAAGATAAATGGTTATTACCTTAAGTTATTATTGCATTTTTTCTATTTGTGATGTTGATAACTAAGTATTAAAACGCTCATAGATTTTAACGTGAGAGGATAATAAAATGTGTTTCTTATTTTGGATTAATATTTTAGGATATTTGAACAAATTAATCATGATATCTTTAAGTTTCAAGAATCATGATAACATTACAAGAAAAACACCTAAAATGATTATGAGCGTGCCAAGTACAAGTTTATGTGATATAATTTCAATACCTTTAAGATAATAACGAATAAACAGGAATATGAAGAGAGGTTCTATTTGTATCAATGGTACAACAGTTGAAACATCACTATACTTAAGTGCATAAAAAGATAGGAGCTGGCCAATGCTAATCCCAACACCAGCTTTCCAAAACAATTTAAATGCTAATCTGTTTAATGTTCTGTTATTTACATTATTAGAGAGAAAAGGAAAGGCACAACTATAAACGAGTAAAGCTGCAATATAACTAATCGTAGCACCGATGATTGGAGAATCCCATAGTATTAAACCTTCCTTTCTGGCAACATAAGAAAAACCAACAAGAAGAGCTGCTGAGAATGAGTAAACCAATCCTTTTCTTATGCTAGGTTGAGGGTGATCACTGTTTATATTTTCTATTAAAATGGCACCTAACACAACACATAAAATACCAATCCAACCAATAAGTTCTAATTTTTCATTTAACAGAATGACAGCAATTAAGGAACTAAAAATGGGATTTGAAGCATAAATGGCCGCGTTAACTGACGCACCAACTTTTTCCATACCCTTAAAGTAAAGAAGTCTTACAAAACCAGGATGAAATATTCCAGCCAGGAAGAAGAATAACAAACCATAAACGTTAACAGAATTCAAAGAAATGAAGAGGAAAACTAAAGGTGCAAAAACCATGAGACCAACAATGGTAATAATTAGAGAAACGGAAAAATAATTTGACTCAGTCAAATTCTTTCTAATAAGGACAGTTGAAAAGCCCCAAACCAGCGCAATCGCTATTGCTAATACTGAACCAAGCATATCTCATAAAAAATAGCATCAAAATAAAAAATTTTTCTTTCTAATAAATAGTTCTGTTATTTTGTTTATCATCCTCTTTATGATGTTTTTGGCACACTCCACGACTAAAGCTGAGAGATGTTCAGATGCTAAGTTAAATGTTGACGAGACTGAGGTGATACTTTAAAGGACTGCAGTAAGGTTAGTGATCTTGTGATAATAGCTATGGCTGGTTTAACCGATGGCATAATAAGACCAGGTGCTTATGTATTATTAGCTGGAAGTGCACAAATGTCTTCTGTAATAGCTTTATTAAAGCATAAAAAATATTGATTTAAATAAAATTGCTATTGGAACAACTAAATGGATTATAAGTGATAGAAACTCTGATATTGTTGGTCTGGTAACTCTACATTTATCCCTTACTCTATGAAAACCAAGACATGAAGAGTTTTCGTTACCCCCAAAGCTATCCATGAGTCTCTAGCCAAGATGAAACAGATAGTAACGAAACGTCAACTAGTATTTAACAACAGAAGCTTATAGCCCTCTCATTTTACTTTGAATTCTGAAAACTCTCTTCGCGTGGTAGTTCACTTATTCTTTTTTGACATTAATTTTTCTAGATTCTTTTTAACTGCATCTATGAATTCTTCAGTGGTGACTACTGCATTTATAGGTGGTTCCGCTACTCTAGCGACGTCTTGTGTCATTATTTTATCATCTTCAATTGTAATCTTTACAGCGGTTTCTAGTTTGTTACTGAACTCTACTAGATCGGTGATGTTGTCAAGTTCTCCTCTTCTTTTAAGTCCACGTGTCCAAGCAAATATAATGGCTGTTGGATTTGTTGAAACTTTTTCACCTTTAATATATCTGTAATAATGTCTTTGAACGGTTCCATGAGCAGCTTCAGATTCATAATATCCTTCAGGTGAGAAGAGCTCAGATGTCATGAGAGCTAAGGTACCCACGTAAGCCGTGGAGACAAAATCTGAAAATACATCTCCATCAAAATTCTTACATGCCCAAACAAAACCACCCTCTGATCTTACAACCCTAGCTACGGCATCATCTATGAGATAATAATTATACGTTAAGCCTAAGTTCTTAAACTCATCTTTAAACTCACTTTCGTAAACTTTCTGGAATATCTCTTTGAATCTAGCATCATAAACCTTTGAAATCGTATCTTTTGTAGCAAACCAAAGATCTAGCTTATTTATTAATGCATATTTGAAACTAGCTCTCGCAAAACTTTCTATGGATTTATCTATGTTATATATTCCTTGAAGCACACCTGGACCCGAAAACTTGGGGAATTTTGCCTTCATCTCACCTTTTTCTGACTTAAATACTATCTCTGCTTCACCTGGACTGTCGAATCTTATACTTACACCATCATATATATCGCCAAAGGCGTGTCTTGCTACAACTATCGGTTTCTTCCAGAATCTCACTGCTGGTACAATGTTTTTTAAAATTACTGGTGCCCTAAATATTGTCCCATCAAGAATTTTCCTAATTGTTGCATTAGGACTCGGCCACTCCTTCTTCAGATTGTATTCTTTTACTCTTTCCGCATTGGGTGTAATAGTTGCACATTTAACACCTACTCCCCATTTCTTTATTGCTTCAGCAGCTTGTACTGTTATTTGATCATTCGTTTCATCTCTCTTTTTTATATGTAAATCATAGTATTCAGTCTTCAAATCAACATACGGCAATATTAATTTCTCTTTAACCCACGCCCACATTACACGTGTCATTTCATCGCCGTCAATCTCTACAACCGGTTTATCCATAGATATTTTATTTCTCATTTCATATCATCAATATTAGTATATTTATTTTGTTCTATTTAAATATTTCACAAATAAAAGATATATACTTTAACTCAAACCAGCATGAACTTCTTCAAAGATTTTGAAGTTAGAGAAATTATAGCTAAACCGCTCTCTCGTGCTAAGGAATTCCCAGAATTCGAGTATAAGAATTAGAAGTGCAATTTGGAAGAATACTATTCGCAGCTAAGAAAACACTAACCTGGAAGAGGATTTCGACACTCTCCACGGCTGAAGCCGAGAGCCTCCAGCGTTTGCCCGGAGCTTTGCGCTCCCAGTTGCATCTGCTGGTTTGCGGGGCTCACAGCTCCACCATTTTATAGAGCCCATTGCCCCATGGGCTACGTTGAAAGCCCTCCCTACAACCGTCAACCTTCTTCACGGAACGTCCAAGATCGATTGCTTTGAGGGACTCATTAAATTTTACGCCACTCATCCCACGGTTGAAACGCGCGGGTTTTCTGGCTAACTTTATATAAAGATAAAAGAGCGTAAGCTAAAACACGTTCGATGTTATAAAGAAAGTGAAGGACTCCCGGAATATGAAAGTCTATATAGAGATATCTTACTTGATGGATGTTGAAATAGTTAATAATGATTAGTGATAATGGTTCTAAATAAAATTATTGATGCTTAAATCTAATGTTGCATGTGTTTTGCTTTTTCGATTAAGTTTCTTATTCTTTTTATAATCTGTATTAAATCATTCTGTGAATAGAGTTCGTAGATATCATAGTGAGACATTTCACGCATTTCACTTATCTCCTTTAATAAATCTAAGTAATCTTCATCTATAAGATTCTCATCCGAAAGCTGATATGCTACTTCAGTAAGAGAAACACTGTTGTCAATATTTTTACCTTTCATTTGTAGCATGAGTCTGCCAGTTAAATGGGCTGCCTCATACACGTTATGTATAGCAGCTTCGGTATTTCTTGCGTTAAGCATTTTTACAGCATTCTCGAGAAGTTTTATAGCATGATTTATTTCATTTAGGAAATCTTCTTGCATACTACATCATGTATTAGTAATTTTTAAACAAATAAAAAAGTAACGTTCGTTCATCATTTTTCATGAATTAATGACTGAGAAACTTAACAACTCGAAATGCAGGAGAGAATCAAAGCAACGGAATACATTTTAGAAATAATGAAATAACATGATATTTGGTAATACGTATTGAAACATAATAAATGTTGATGTGTTGAAGCTCTCAAAAGTGTTATTAATGAGATCATTCAGAATTATGATCTCTCGAATCTATATGTAAAGTTTGATAGACGTTTTAATGCGGATATTTTTTCTTCCCTTCCTAGTTCGGCTTCCTTGATCGCTTCCTCTAATGTGTTTATTGTTCTCTTGTATGTAATAAAGTCTACGGGGTACGGTACTCCATCCTTTCCGCCATGTGCGAAGGTGTACTTGATTGGATCTTTCCAACTAGCTGGTTTTCCGTATATTAATTCTGAAATTAGTGCTAATGCTCTTACAGCTGCTGGGCCTATGCCTTGTATTGAGAGAAGTTCTTCGTAATTTTTTGGTTGTGTCTCGTAAGCTCGTCTTATAGCATCCCAATTGATCTTCTTAGGTAGATAGAACATATCTATGCGTATATTTTGTTGGAGGTCTAACCATTTATCTAGCGGTCCTTTAGTGATGTTTTTTAAATCGTTCATGACTCTTTTTGGCCCTTCTTTTACAAGGTCTACGCTAATGGATCGTGCTTCTTCCGACTGTTTCGCTGTCATATTAAGAACGAATTCTTTTTTCATGTCACCTACAATGCCTGTGTGTGGTTCATTGACAAAGCTATTTATTTTCTCGGATATCCAATGATAACGTCGTGCGGTTTTTGTAGATACATCCATTCCTTGTTGTACCACTGTCCATATGCCTTTTTCTGAGACAAAGAATGCATGATGATAGAGCTGGTATCCATCTTGTATTGCTGTACTATCAACTTTTGCTGTCATTCTGCTTGCATATTTGAGCTCGTTTAGTTTATTTTCGCTCATTCCAAATAGTGCTGTGACTAGTTTTAATTCTTCTGGAACTTTTCTTGATAGTGCTCCTTTACCTCCTAGAACTAGTATTCCATGTTCTGGTTTTATTGTGTTTCTAAGTACTCCTGTTACTACAGTGGTAAGTCCTGATGAGTGCCAGTCAAATCCTAACACACAACCGAATGCTTGGAACCAAAATGGGTCTGAAATTCTTCTGAGGACTTCGTCCGGACTATAGTCTCTTATTATTAGACTTATAATTGCGTTTGATAATTTTGTCATATGGAGTATGAGCTTTCTTGGCACAGCCCCCTCATGTAATGGAAGTATCGTTATTCCTGTCCTTCTCATTCTCTAAAATATTTGTGTAATCTCTTAGATAAAAATGTGACTATTTATTTTGTTCTGTTATTTGCGATGGTTTAAGTAATGAGTTTGGATTAAATATTTTCTTTAATTGCCTTTTACTCATTAATCTTTTTTCGATTACTATCTCTTCGATTGTTTTTCCTGTAGCTAATACCTCTTTATATATTTCAGCAGCTTTAAGATAACCTATATAGGGTGACAAAGCTGTAACAAGACTTGGGTTTGTTCTAAAATGCTTTTCACATGTTTCTTTATTAGCTTTTATTCCTCTGATACCTTTTTCTATGTATATCGGTAGAAAGTTTAATAACATTTGCAGTTCGAAAAGAATATCAAAAATTATTACTGGTGTATAAACATTTAGTTCTAATAGTCCATCACTTGTGGCCATTGTTACTGTTACATCGGTTCCGATTATATGGTAAGCTATCATATTCATCGCTTCGAATATGCTTGGATTTGTTTTGCCCGGCATTATTGATGAGCCTGGCATTACGGGTTGAACTGTTATTTCGTTTAATCCTGTTTTTGGCCCAGATGACATAAGCATGATATCATTGTCAATTTTTATTATATCTAATGCTAATGTTTTTAGAACAGATGATATGATAGTCAATGGTGTTCTGCTTTGTAGTCCATACATTGGATTTTTCTGGTGCTTTAATTTAATACCTGATATTTGGCTGAGTTTTGCCACAGCTAATTCTTTAAAACCTTTAGGAGCATTCACACCTGTACCCACCGCAGTTCCACCTAATGGCACATATCTTAATTCGTTCTTGGCAAATTCTAATAGCTCAATGTTTTTTCTGATCATATCCGAGTATGTGCCGAATTCCATTCCTAGGGTTATTGGCATCGCGTCCATATGGTGGGTTCGCCCTGTTTTTATTATGCCTTTGAACTCTTTAGCTTTAAAACTTAACGCTTGTTGTAAATCATTAAGAACGTTGATAAGATTGTCTATCATTAATATGAGAGCTAAATGAGCCGCTGTAGGAAATGTATCATTTGTTGATTGTGACATGTTAACATGATCATTAGGGCTAAGATACGCATAATCACCTTTTTGCTTACCAAGAATCTCCAACGCTCTATTAGCGATCACCTCATTGACATTCATATTGAATGCGGTTCCAGCTCCAGAATTTATTGCATCTATAACAAATTGATCTAAAAATTTTCCATCGAGAATTTCATTGCATGCCTTAACAATGGCACTACCACGTATTTCATCTAACACTTTAAGCTCCATATTGGCAAGGGCGCACGCTTTTTTAATCATCACATAGCTCTTTATGAAGACGTCAGGATATTTTATGTTAGTAATTTTGAAGTTATTAATGTTTCTAACAGTTTGGACACCATAATATACGTTTATTGGAACATTAATTTCTCCTAAAGAGTCTTTTTCTACTCGATACATAATGCTTCGCAATCTACATTTTAATTAGTATATAAAAATATGTCCAGTACTTCATTGGTTTAACCATAATTCTTTATAGAATAAGTCAAACAACTATGGGTTCTACTATATATTCTGTTTTGTCTGGTATTCCAGCATCGATGAATGCTCTTCTTCTATTTTTACATGATTCACATGCACCACAATGTTTTTCACCTGAAAGATAACAGCTCCATGTCTCGTAAACTACGTCACCGACAAGTTCATAGAACTTTTTAAGAACCTGGCTCTTTCTCATGTTTTCTCTCGCAGGACTCCACAGTTCAATGCCCCGCTCTTTTCTGAAATGACCTATATTCAGTGCTGTCTGGAGGGCAAGTAAGAACTCTGGAGTACAATCAGGATATTGTGGTTCGCCAGTATCCGGTCTTGGCTTTATATCATCAGCATGCGCTCCGTATATGACATATTTTGCTCCTATACTATATGCATAAGCTGTTGCTACCACCAAAAATACTGCATTCCTTATGGGAACAACCACGCTAGGAGTATACTCTTTCTCAACTCTAACAGTTTCATCAGTAAGCTGAGTACCTAGCCACAATTTCTTCATAAAACTAATGTCAAGTATTTTTGGTTCAGAGAATCCTAATCTATTTGCGAGCTTTATTGCAATCTGAACTTCTTTAGAAGCCTTTTGACCATAGTTGAATACTAATGGGTGAATTTCATATCCTCGCGCCTTCCATATATATGCGTATCCAGTGCTATCAGGTCCGCCGCTCATTATAGCTACAACTTTCTTATTATCTATTCTTTGTGATAATGCGTCTATCATTTTATCACACGCCTCAATGCTTTGTAAACTATGTAGCCTAAAAAGATCGTTGAAATCCCAATGCCTATAAACAGATATGCCACAGTAATTATGTAGGGTAATCCTAAAACGTACCATAGGATGTATCCTACCCAGAGTGAGAGTATTAGTGTGTAGGTTGTGAGTCCTAGTAGGACGCTTGTGCTTTTTAATTTATAAATTATGTAGCATCCGATGAAGGTGGGTATTGCGCTTAATAGGTCGATAGGACCTAGCGGACTCGTGATATTACCTATAAACACACCCAACGTCACTCCCACAATTGCCGGCCAACCAAACACTGGAACCACCCCCAGTAATGCATTAGCAACCCTAACCTGTATTACCTCAAAACTTATAGGATGAAATATTTCAATTAGCCCAACGTAAAGGGCAGTAATTATTGATGTTAACGCTATTTCATTTGATTTCATAATCATCTACCCCGAATACTTCATAAAAGTAATTGAATTAATAAACATGTTGTTCGTTTTATTCTCAAAAAGCAATTGAATTAATAAAAATTTGTGAGAATGAGTAACGCTTATATTTCTCTCTTAGATTAGTTAGAAATAGGTGATGAAAGCTAGCAAAATGGTTAGTTACTTGTGCATGGCCATACGCGTATGATATACCTCATCTAGGAAATCTTATAGGTTCTGCTTTATCTGCTGATGTTATAGCGCGTTATCATAGGATACGTAGTGATGAGGTTGTTTTTGTTAGTGGTTCTGATGAACATGGCACACCAATAGAAGTTGAAGCTATAAAGAGAGGTGTTGAACCTAAAGCCTTAACTGATCTGATGCATGAGAAAATTAGTTCATTATTTAAGGAATGGGGTATATCATTTGATAACTATACTAGGACTGAATCAGAAACTCATAAACGTTTTGTACAACAATTCTACTTAAAGATTTATGAAAATGGTTATATTTTTGATCAAGAAGACACGCAATTGTATTGTACTAATTGTCAACATTTTCTTCCAGATAGGTTCGTTTTAGGGACCTGTCCTTATTGTGGATATGATAAAGCTAGAGGTGATCAATGTGAAAATTGCGGACATCTATTAGAACCTACAGCATTAATAAATCCAAAATGCGCTATATGTGGCTCAACACCCATTGAAAAAACTTCTAGACATTGGTACCTAGATTTAAGGAAGTTTGAGCCTGAGATTACAAAATATATTATGAATAATACTAATTTTGATGATGTAACTCGCAACCATAGTTTAAATTATATGAGACAAGGATTAAAACCAAGATCTATAACTCGTGATAATAAATGGGGAATCCCAGCGCCATTTCCAGGTAGTGAGAACAAAACAATCTACGTATGGATGGAGGCAGTATTAGGATACATATCTGCAACACTAGAATACTTTGAAAAGAAAGGTAATCCTGATGCTTGGAAAGAATGGTGGTTTAATAAAGATACAAAAACTCTCTATTTTATAGGCAAGGATAATATACCTTTTCATGCAATAATACTTCCCGGATTACTGTTAGCGACAGGAGATAATTACGTCCTTCCATGGAATGTATGTTCTACAGAATTCCTTACTTATGAAGGAAAAAAGTTTTCAAAAAGTCAGAGACACGGAATATGGATTGATCAAGCTCTAAAAATATTACCACCTGATTATTGGAGATATATTCTTCTATTAAATAGACCAGAAGGTCGTGATACTGACTTTACACTTGAAACTTTCGAGAACATAGTAAACTCACATCTCAACGATACACTAGGTAATTTTGTTCACAGAGTACTACACTTTACATATAGCAATTTTGGAGGTAAAGTTCCTCGTTCTGAAAATCTTAATGAATATGATAAGAGCATGTTGAAATTAATTAATGAAACTGCGTTATTAGTCGCAGACGATTTAGATGCTATAAGAATTAGAGACGCTGTGAATCATTCAATGGATCTAGCTAGAGCAGGAAATAAATATTTCAACGATATGAAGCCTTGGAACACAATAAAAACAAATCCTCAAAATGCTGCCAATACTATTTATGTATCATTAAACATAGTTAAAGCATTGGCAATAATCATGGAACCAATAATACCATTCACCGCTGAAAAAATTTGGCGAATGCTAAATCTTAGGAATGATATCCATAAAGATAGTTGGAAACAAATTTCACAATTACTTGAGCCTGGACACGAAATACAAAAACCAGAGCCATTATTCAAAAAAATAAAACTGAGCGAGCTAAAAAGAAAATTACAACAACTGTTTATAGTAAACTAACTAGGTATCATTATATTGGGTTCTGGATTAAGTAGGAATGCATGGTGAATTGTTGCTTTTATTCCTACTTAACCCTTCTCCCTCGATTAATTCGTTGAGGGCTCTCGGGGTGAACCCAATTCCCCGCATCTGAAGGTTCAACACTGCTATGATATCTCTATCCATTGTTAACCCGCATTCTTCGCATTTCATCATCCTGCCCAGATAGGAAGCCATACTTCCTGAGCAGACTGGGCAGGTTTTAGATGAGTTGGCTGGGTTAACGTATTTTGTTGGTAAATTAAGCCATTTAAGCTTGTATTCAAGCATGTACTGAATCAACGTAGTGTTTGGAGTATTTCCACTCTCGTAGCAGTCCATCCCTAAGCTCTCTCCTATTCTCTCTATTGAATTCGAGGTGAGCCTTCTTGGAAATTTTAACGTGTGAGAATATTGCGTCTAAAGCCTTCTGCTTAACTTTGAAGTATTCTTCGATTAAATCTTTTGGAACATCTACTGGAATTCTATAGCTTTTAATTGCTTCCATAATTTATCCACCTCGCTCTTGGGATATCGGAGCTTGCCAGTTGGAAGTTTAACTGCTCTAATAATGCCTTTCCTCTGCCACTTCCAAAGCGTTTTAACTGAGATGTTGAATATCTTTGCAACATCTTTTGGTCTAAGTAGTTCTTCTTTCATCAAAGAGTTAATAGAGTTAAACAAATATTTAAACCTATCTATTCCAAAACTGTTGACCACGGCGCTCTCCGCTGAAGCAGGAAGCTTTCTGGAGATTATATCATGGTAATATTACAAGGAATGTAGCTTGTATATTAAAGCATACTGAAAAGAAAAATGACTCATCCATGTTAATCGATTTGTAAGTATTCTCAGGAGTTATGGTATTACTTGTTATACTTGCTATTGAACCACCTAGCATGATAGTTCAAATAGGTTAGTAATATGTTTCTTAATGCTATAGTTCCATATACTGCCATTTTTGATGATAAAATAGGTGTGAATAATAAATGGAATACAATTAATAACACTGATCATCTTTATTGTGCCGTTTAAAAATTTAATCATCTATGGAAATAGTTGTTACTACAAGTTTAATAACGTCTTGTGTTATTATATCGTATAGTAATGAGTAAGATTGACTATGAAAAAGCAATATACGCACAACGTTTACTTTCTCATATGGTTAAAGTTGAGCATTTAGAAATCAATAGAAATAGTATCATAGGGGGCGTGGATGTTTCTTATTCTGGAGATAGTGGAATTGCGGCATATGTTAGTATGCAATATGGTTCTATTGAGCCTTCAGAGATTAAATATGCTAGAGTTAGCAAATTACCACCGTATATTCCAGGATTACTTTATTTAAGAGAAGTCCCGGTAATATCTAAAATATTTCATCAGATTAACAGAAAACCGGACGTCCTCCTTGTAAATGGACATGGTCTGGCGCATCCTAGAAAAATGGGATTAGCTAGTTACATCGGCGTAATTTTTAATATTCCCACAATAGGTGTAGCCAGGCGTCTTCTTTATGGACAAATTGATTGGTCCTCAGACCTGCCATTAATAATAGTTGATAATGAACCAGTAGGAACAGTATTAACTACAGAAAGTAATAATAAAATTTACATAAGTATAGGGCATAGAGTTACATTAAATGATGCCATCAAAGTTGTTAAAGAAAATATCTTTAAACTAAACCTGCCAGCTCCAATATGGTATGCCGATAAATTATCACGAAAGATAGCAAAGAAAAAGAACGAAGAAATCAATTCATGGATTTAGAATCAATCTCTTTGTTAATGATGATACGACTTTTTAATCATGATCTCCGTAGTTAGTGGTTTCAGTATTGATAGTTTTAAATAGAGATTAGATTGTATTGAACGTTGGTGCTCCAGGGTTCTGAACTAAGTATGGATATGTATGGAATCCATACTTAGTCCTTGAGCCTCATCCCTCTTGTCCTCCTCAGGGTTCATTGGAGGACTCATCGGGGTTAGCTCCTTTCGGGGGGGAACCCACGACTCCCCACATACTAAGAAATGTTTTCCAAATGTTTGTTGATGCATTCTTCTGTCTATCGATTACAAGTCCGCATTTTGGGCACTTGAAGACTGCTCCCCTTAGGTCTTTATTATAATACCCGCATTTGGAGCAGGTCTTAGATGTCCCATAAGCCTTAACAAATACTGTCGTGTGTCCATTCCATGCAGACTTATAATGATTGTATAGAGCTTTTCGGACATCAATATTCTCCTATACCCACCAATATTTAAACACATCTATTTTGAAACTGCTGACATAGGCGTGGAGTGATGAATGCCCAAAAAGGAGCAAACATACAAGAGAAGTCGCATAAATGACCCCCGACCGGAGTTAGAGAGATGATGGTGGGTTCGATCCAACAGTGTTAGAGAGTGATAACAAACCATTGGCAAACCCTATAGGTGATTGAGCATGATGGTAACCAAGATCCACACATGCAAATACAGACTAGAACTCCAGATTATATCTTTTGATCATATCTTTTAATGAAGTAGTTGAGCAATATCACATAGATCATATAAAAAACTGAAGTAATGTAAATTGGTAAATCCAGGTATCTATCCATAATGTAACCACCTAGTGGTATGCTTATCGAATTTGGTAGACTCCAGGACATATTGATTATCGCATTAGCGGTGGCCCGCGATTTTTGACTTATATTTCTCATCATAAAAGATGAAACTAAAGGGTTAGGGATATTCATCAGTGCTTGTCTTGATATATAAAATAAAGATGCAACTATGAAATTAGGAGAGACTGGTATTAACATAAGCAATATAATTGAGAATGCCTGAGGCAATACAATTGCACGAAGATATCCAAATGATTCACGTATATGTGGCATCATTATATATAACGGTATCATTGTAAAACTTGCAAAAGCATTCAATGTTCCGATTGGCCCAGAATCAACATTAAATTTAACACTTAAATAATAATTAAACAGCGGAATAGAGAATCCAGCGCCCAATCCAACGATAACATTGATGAAAGCAAATTTCATTATAAAATTTTTGTCATCCTTGAACAAATTTAAACTTAATCTAGATTTTGGGTTAGTTTTCTTTATTTCCTTTATTAAAAATAGAAATAAGAGTGACGTAAATCCAATGATGCCCATAATTAGTCCTGAAATTTTATAAGAATCGACTTCAGAATAGTGGAGGTTTTTATTAAAATATACGGGAAGCCAGCCCACTATTCCAGCAATAGTAGTTGCCAGTACTTGAGCACTTGATAGAAAGCTAAATCCCTTATCGTAAAACTTTTCATCTAGAATCTCAGTCATAAATGCTCCACCTGCAGAAACAATGAATGCAGAACCTAATCCGATAAGAAACATTGCCATCAGTTGTATAGTATAGTTCATATAAACAAAGATGAGAACTTGCCCCGTGCATAATATGAAACTTCCAATAGTTATAACTATTTTTCGATTGAAAATATCTGCAAGAATCCCACTAGGGATAAGCAATACTGATACTGTGAGGCCCATAACAGTACTGAGTATTCCGATAGAAAAAGCAGAGTATCCTACACTTTTAAAATAGAGTTGATATATTAGGTTAATAAAAGCAGAAGAAAAATAAAGAATTAATAGAAACAAAATTAATATTATTACATTTTTGTTTAATCCCTGGAATAGTTTACCCAATTCAATATTAAACTTAATCATCATTGGTATATTACGATTCGTACTATCTTTTTTACTATTTATATTCACATGCATATTCTCATTATTTCTTTTCATGCTAACGCACTTACAAGTATAGAATATATAAATGTAATTCACGATTTTGCTAACTATCGAATATCAATTTTTGTTCATTTTAAGCAGGAAAAGTTTTATATTATAATAACAGCACTGGTAATTGCCAGAAAAATTTTTGTTCTTCAGAAGGAAAGGAGGTCTTTTAGGAAAGCAAATAAGTATCATTATTTTTTATTATTGTGGTGTTTGACTGTGGATCTTGTTGAGATTGCCTTGAATGCGGTGAAAAATGCATATGCACCATATTCTAATTTTAAAGTTGGTGCTGTAGTAAGAACAAAACAAGGGTCAATATATACTGGAGTAAATGTTGAAAATTCATCATATGGACTTACTATCTGTGCTGAGCGTGTAGCCATTTTTAAGGCTGTTAGTGAGGGTGATAAAGAAATTGAGGAAGTGGTAATAGCTGTTGAATCTGAAGAACCTGTAGCACCGTGTGGGGCATGTAGGCAAGTTATTGCAGAGTTTAATCCGCATGCTAAGATAATTATGGTAAATAATAAAGGAATAACAAGAGAGACAACTCTTGATAAATTACTTCCGGATATTTTTAAGCTTAAAAGAAAATAAACATGCTATTATTTATGTTTAATTTTTAATATATACTTGATAATTTATCTTTATACATAACTATACTTATGCAAAGATTTATATTTCTCAAGTTATACTACTTATAGTGATGATATAAGATGATAACAATAATTGGTTCCGGTAAAGTAGGTTCGACAACAGCAGCTTTTCTAATGATGAACGAGGTTGATAATGAAGTACTCCTTATAGATATTATAGAGGGGCTACCTCAGGGTGAAGCATTAGATCTCAATCATGCTGCTGCAATATTGGGTAAATCCGTAGTTGTTAAGGGTAGTAATAAATATGAGGATATGACTGGTAGTGATTTAGTTATAGTTACTGCTGGTCTTCCTAGAAAGCCTGGAATGACTAGAGAAGAGTTGGCTGCAAAAAATGCTGAAATCGTTTCAACAGTCGCTGAACAAATTAAAAAGTACGCTCCTAATGCCATAACGATTATTACAACAAATCCGTTAGATGCTATGGTCTATGTATTTTATAAGAAACTAAAATTCCCAAGGAGCAGGGTTATTGGATTTAGTGGAATATTAGATTCTAGCAGGTTAGCTTTCTATTCGTCTCAAGTATTAGGCATAGCACCACGCTCTATAATTCCAGTAGTTTTAGGACAACACGGAGAAAACATGTATCCAGTTCCAGAATTGTCTATGGCATATGGAAAACCATTAATCGAACTTTTAACAGCTGACCAATATACTTCTGTGGTCACTAAGACTATACAAGCTGGTGCTGAGATAACTAACTTAAGAAAATTCAGCAGTAACTGGGGACCTGGTGCAGGATTGCTAGTTATGTGCGAGGCCATTAAGAAAGATAAAAAGATTGCGCTTGAAGCTAGTGTTTATCTTGATGGAGAATATGGTGTGAAAGATGTTTTTGCTGAGGTTCCAATAATACTCGGAAAAAATGGTGTTGAAAAAATTATAGAATTAAAGCTAAACGATGAGCAGAAAGCTAAATTCTTGAAGAGTATAGAAGCCATCAGAAATAATCTTAAACAGGTCCCACCTCAGTATTTAGAATAAATTTCTTTTTTTATATATCCAAAAATTCACCCACTATTATTACTGTTATTCTTCCTTTTTTAATTTCTCTCTCAATTATAAGCGTCTTACCTATTGTACTCGTTGGTGTAGGTGCTCTTAATTTTATAGCTTTAATTGGCGCAACATAGGTCCGTGCACGTTTCACAGCATCATCCAAAGTGGGAACAATCTTATTAATACCAACAATTAGAATAACGTTTTTAGCACCATATGAATAACTAGCCAGCTCAGCTCCAATCTCATCTATTATGACCATTTCTCCAGTAGCGGATAGAGCACTTACACTACCAATGTAATAATCAACTATCGTACTAGTACGAAGCAGGTCATACTTTCTCTCAGGATCACTCTCAGAATGAACTCTCTTACCTAAATAATTATATTTCCCACTTTCAAGAATCTTAGATATGTTTAACTCATCGACAATTTCTAAATCACTCACCATTATGGAAGCACCATCAGGTATTATTGAAAACAAAACCTCTACAGCATTACTTCGACTTTCTACATAACTACCTCTAATACCACGTTCACTTAGTTCACGTATCGCAAGTAACGCAAGCCTTTTATAATACTGTCTTATGCTCTCATCTCCAGGGTACATATGATTATAAAATAATCAAATTATATAAATGATACCCTCACAAAACCATAAATTACAAGAGCTCAGCAAGAGAGCCTACAGTTTTAACCATAAATTGCCAAAAGGTTAAACAGCTATTGGTATTTCTTAATCCAAGCAAGTTGCTAGGGATGTGGTTTAGAGGTCTTCTAAACTAAAAATAGTGCAATGAGCATACAAGTGAGTTATGGAGCTAGATTGGGTTCTGGATTAAGTAGGAATGCATATGTTGCTTTTATTCCTACTTAACCCTTCCCCCTCAATTAATTCGTTGAGGGCTCTTTGGGTGAACCCAATTCCCCGCATCTGAAGGTTCAACACTGCTATGATATCTCTATCCATTGTTAACCCGCATTCTTCGCACTTCATTATCCTGCCCAGACAGGAGGCCATGCTTCCAGAGCAGGCCGGGCAGGTTTTAGATGAGTTAGCTGGGTTAACGTATTTCACTGGTAAGTTAAGCCACTCCAGCTTGTATTCGAGCATGAACTGGAATGCTCTTGCGTTCCACTTTGAGAGCTTTCTATTGTTTTTCCTTGAGCCGTTGAGGATTCGCCCCTTTATACCTTTCAGGTTTTCAAGTATTGCTCCGCAGTCCTTCTCCTTGAGCTCTCCCGCAACCTGCGTGGTTAGTTTGTGCATGAAGTCCTTAGCCCTATTCCTCTCACGCTTAGAGTACTTTTTGAGGAGTTTTTTAGAGGTCTTCGGCTTAAACTTCATGAGTTTTTGTATCCTCTGCCGCTTTACCTCATAAACTCTATGAATGTGGTAAAGCTCTCTTAAGTCATATCGCTCTATCTTCCCGTCTATGAAAGTTGTTATGTTTGTTAAGTTAACATCGAAGGAAGCCCAACCTTCCGCTTTTAGCTCCACCTCCTTTTTAATCACGATTATCAACTCCCTCTCGGTCATAAGTAGCCCACCGACTTTATCAAAGTCTCTTGGAATCCACGAACACTTACTCAAGTCAACCTCAAGATACCGCTTATTAGGCTCAATGCTTACCTTCAGTATACCGTTTCTGAAGCTGAAGAGCGTGCTCTTGATGTAAACGGTTTTTTTAGTTATCTCAGGCTTACCTTCAGCTTTCCCCTTGTTATAGAGCGTTATCCAGCTTTTAACAAGTCCTACGACAGAGTTCATTACTGAGTCAACGTAATGCTTTGAGTATTTCCACTCCCGTAGCAGTTCATCCCTAAGCTCTCTCCTATCCTCAGCTTTCAAGTTAAGGTGAGCCTTCTTGGAAATTTTAACGTGCGAGAATATTGCGTCTAAAGCCTTCTGCTTAACTTTGAAGTATTCTTCGATTAAATCTTTTGGAGCCTCTACTGGGATCCTGTAGCTTTTAACTGCTTCCATAGCCTCTCAACTTCGCTCCTCGGGTAGCGGAGCTTGCCAGTTGGAAGTTTAACAGCTCTAATAATGCCTTTCCTCTGCCACTCCCAGAGAGTCTTAACTGAGATGTTGAATATCTTTGCAACATCTTTTGGTCTAAGCAGTTCTTCGTAATCTCCAGACATCGTTAAGAATAAAGTAATCAACCTCTATTTAAACCTATCTATTCAGAAACTGCTGACAACGGCACAGCCCAAACTCGATACAATGAGCAGAAATCTATGACAAACCAAAGATCTCCAGCATTTTTAGGAATAATTTTTGTCATTGTTTAGTTTCATCGAATATAACGACAAATTTAAATTCTTAAAAAATACCAAGATTTTGGTGGACTAAGGGCCCGTAGCTTAGTATGGTTAGAGCGCCCGGCTCATAACCGGGCGGTCGTGGGTTCAAATCCCACCGGGCCCACATCTTATTACTTCCATTATTTTTATCAAGTTTCTATTTTTATATAGTCACGTTTCCACGTTGATAAGTGAGATTTCTTGGTGTTTTTTATGCTTTTAATGGTCACTACTGTTAATAGAATGCTAATAAAACTTTTTATCTTAAAGGTGAGGCTTATTGTTGTTGTCATTGTTTTAAGGATTAATGAATTTAAAATTATCCTAAATTTATGTTAGAAACTTCACTCTAAATGAAGATTATACAGTGATTTACTTATTTCCGAAAAATTTGAAGTAGAGATAAATATTAATAAACATCATTATGCCATAAATATAAAATGGTAGCTCTATTTCTGGTGTATCAAAAAAGTATCCTGTTAATGTAATTCCAGTTGATGAAGCAGCGAGACGTGTTACTTGATTTATTCCTAATGCTCTTCCTACTTCATCTGAACTTACCATTTCTGCGATTGTGGACTGTTGAACTGGTAAGGCCATAATCCTTAATGCTGGTAATGCAAAATATATTACTAATGAGACAGGCAGTATTCTAATTAAAGGTAGTAAGATTATTAAGATTGCTCCTAAACCCCTAGTTACTGCTATACTTTTCACGAAGCCAAAATAACGTTCTAGATATGGTGCAAGAAGAAGTGCTAAAGATCCTATGAATCCACTTATGAATGCATAAATTGACATTTCTGATTTGGGTATGTTATAAACTATGTAGAAGAACGGTATTAAGAATGGTGTAACTAAGCCTTGTGTAAAACCGTTAATCATTCCGGTGAGTGAAAACTTACCTATTACTACTTTACTTTTAAGTTTGTTTATTTTTCCTCTTGTATTATGTGTTTTAATGGGAAGAACAACAATAACCGAAAGTGCTGAGATTAAGGTTGCCACCAAGAATGCATGATCTATTGTAAATACTCTGGCTGCTAATGAGCCAATTGCAGCCGTAATGCCACCTATGAATGTAAGTATTGAGAAATAAAAAGTTCGGTTTTCAGATTTGGTTAAATCCACGATTAGTGCATTCTGTATTGGTTGTGCTGCACCTCCAATACCTCCACCTGATAACGAACCTGTCGCAGAATATCCACCTAACATTGCAGCTAAAAATAAGACGAAAAGGTTATTCGATATATAGATTAGAAGTGAGCTGAGAGGAAGTAATAATGCTACTATTATCAGTGTTTGTTTTCGATCATATATGTCAGCAATAAAACCAAAAAGTATACCAAGTACTGCGGTTGCTATTGTTGCGGCTGTATATATTAACCCAAGCGTAAATGAACCATACGAAAGTTTTTGCAACACCAAGTATGGAAATGCTAATGCTATGAGCCCTGCTGATGTACTTCTTAAAACTCTAAAAAGAGCTAATAATATGATGTATTTCTTTGTCTCATCATTCTTGACCATGTTGCCAGAAATTAAATAAGAATAGTTTATATAAATTTTATGTTGTGCAATGATTTCTAAGGTATAGTGTTCTCTTAATCTATGTGCGCATGACCCAATTCTTCTAATAGATCCTTCTCCGTCATTTGTTTTTTCTTCCATTCCTCTAAATCTTTAACAAAATAAGATATAAGTCGGAGGGTATAGTAATTAGAAAGTAATGGCACACCTAGAAACTCTCCTAATAAAAGGATTTCTCCAATTTCTTTATAACTTTTAGAAGTTTCCAGTAACTCTCTATGCATATCGAAGAGAAACATTCCAAAAAAGAAGTCTCGGAGTTTTTGTTTAAGTGTTAAATTTCTACGTGGTGATGATGTTACCATAACATTTACTCCGGGGTGTATGTGAGCATGTCTTCGACAGTTTTCTTTAACATGTTTATACCAACGATCTCATTTGAATACTGGGGTATGTAACCTATTACTAGTGGACCTAATTCTTTGTGTACTATATTTAAGTAATGTAACTGTTCATTGTATTTACTTTTAAGGTAACCTGATGCATCTTTTTCTGCATCAGATTTTGATATGATACCATTCACGAACACTCCACCAACTGGTATATCGAATGCGTTTACCATGTTAATGAAACGTATGACAACTGAGATTGGTAATGATAAAGGTAATGTAACGAAGAAGAATCGAGTATGTGATGGATCTACTATAAATTTTCTGGCAGTATTAAATTTTTCACTCAGTTGTATAAGGTCTAGAAGCATCGGATCCTTTTTGATCTCTTCCTTTACTTTGTCTTTCCTAAAACTCAATTTTTCTCTTAATGATAATGCACTTTTTCTGCTTTCGATCATTCTATTAAGCCATAATCCATATATTTTACTTAATCCTATTAATCGAACTGCATTTGCTACAGCAGCTGTATCAAAGATTATCTTATCAAATTGCTTACCTTGTTCTAGCATTACATCCATCATTTTATCAAACATGGCAGATTCCTCAAAAGCTGGGTTTGTTGTTGCTATTTCTATGAATGGTTCAGGGTTTATAGGTATTTCAGCCCATTTTAGGAATTCCCTCAATCTTCTAGTCACCATTTCTCTGTAACGTTGAATAGCATCTTCAATTTCTACTTCAAGAGCATAAAGATTTTCTATACCATTAACTTTTTTAATCTGTCCTCCAGATAAATCCTGATCAAAAAGACTTGATAACGAATGTACTGGATTTAAGCTGGCTAATAATGTTTTTTGCCCTTGATCCGCATAATAATATGCTATTGCTGCTGCTACAACTGTTTTTCCTACACCACCCTTACCGCCTACATATGCGAACTTTGCGCCCTTATCTAGAATCTCTTTTAAATTTTGCACAAATCTCACCTTTGCCTCTATATATTTAACGGTGACAACATAAGATCCTCAGCCACCCTACTCAGCATCTCAAGACCTTTAGGCTCTCGCGAATACATAGGCAATAGACCTACAAGATATTTACCAAACTTTCTTTTTATTTCATCAAGATATTGCGACTGCATTTTTATCTTATTTACTATAAACTCGGAAACCCCAGGCTGCTTTAGCAGCTCGGGAGGATATACCTGGTTCACAACTATTCCTGATAACTCCATATTCAATTCTTTAAACATTTTTATTGCACGTTCAGTATCTAAAATTGCCATTTTCTCTGGAATAATGACCATAAAGAAAGCAGTGCGTGCTCTGTCAGTTAGAATCTTTGTAAACAAGCCTATTCGATTATTAATATCCTGAAGCTCTTTAAGTATTAAATCCTCACTTATGGTACCGCCACGTAAATTTGCAGCAATCTCCTCATATTCTTTCGCCATTTTTCGCGCCTCCATAATCTTCTCTACCCATTTGCCCAATATTTCAGCCATGGCAACCATTCTTACACCATGACCAAATGGTGGCATATCGAAAACATACAGATCATATTCACCCTTAGCTACTAAATCAGCCATAGCATCATAAGTCGCAGATTCATACATAGCAGGTTCAGCAGCAGCAGATGAAATGTATTCATCAATTTCTTTAGGTATCTCGTCAATTTTGTACATATCCTTAATTTTCTTTCTAATCTCCTCCTGATAATCAGCAATCTTTTTATCTGCATCAATCTCAATCACGTGTAAGTTGGGAGCTAACTCTATAACACCTTTTCCATAAATATTACGCTCAAATATATCACTCAACGATGCCTGAGGATCAGTACTAAAACATAACACCTTCTTACCCTGCTTAGCCATATAATATGATAACGCAGCACTAGAAGTGGTCTTACCTAAGCCACCCTTACCAGCAAAAATAACAACACGTACGTCAAGATTCTTTTCAAAAAATTCTCTTAAACCAACCAATAAACTCACCTTTTTATTGAGTAATTATATCAGTAAAATCGTGCTCCCTAAACATCCTAGCCTTCCACGACTTAATATTAGGCACAGCATACGGTAATAATCTTAACGAATAATAAGGTGGTAATAACGGAAAACCTAGCATATCACCTAATGTCATCAGCATAAATAAGTGCTCTATATACATTCTCGTTCTTAGTAAAGCTGAAACTTGACCGTGAAGCGCCATTCCATACACCATATCTTTAAGAGCACGCGAAACACCTACTTTACTCTCCTTTTTTGATTCCTTATTTAAACCCAGGGTCATTTTTAACTCTTTTCCTTAATTAACGTACATACTTAAATACTTTATGCAGTACTCTGTTTAAAAATTATAATAAAATACGAAACAAAAATAATTTAATATTATGATAGCAAGAAGAATGCGTATGACATCCATATTAAAATAATTTAGTATACTACATAATATAAAATAAACTCCAAAGAATCAATTTCTTTTCAGCTGGTAGCAGTGTTTCTTCAGCACTACCTATTTCTTCTCCTTTTCTGTACTATTTATATAAATTCTAAAACATTTCTAGAAACCGCCATGAAGTTAACTACATTAAGATAAACGGGAGTATCCAGTCTAATTGATTTGAAGAAATTTCATAGTTGCTTAGGAAATTTTGGGTAGTTCAGCAGTTTTTATGTAGTTAATTTTATTAATACTTAGGTGTATGCTAGTTTAATCTCAATATAGATGGATACTATTTGTTTGACTTTACAGAATATTAACATAAACAAATTGGACACAATAGAAAAAGCTTCAATAATATTTGATATTAATCAGTTTCATACTCTCAGATCTATCATATTGGTTTTATGCATAGTTGAATTACCGTTGTGGGATTCATAGACTTTCGTCCCTTCCCTCTCACCTCGATTATTTGAGGCTCATAGAGGGCTTTCTGGGGCAACGGGGCTCCCCTCATCCTGAGCATGTTTAAGCACGCGGTCACGTCTCTATCGCTTTCGTAACCGCATTCACATTTCACGAGCCTATACCCATTCGGCGCTAGCCTGCCGCCACACATCGGGCATAGGCTTGAAGTGTTTTTAGGATTGACGTATACGACTGGCAAACCTTCAAGTTTAGCCTTATATTCAATGTAGGATTGCAGCCTCCTGAAGTTCCATGAGTGCAATCTGCGGTTGAGGTTCTTGGAGAAATTGATTCTTTTTCTAATTCCTTTGAGGTCCTCCATTATTACACCAACTTTATGTCGCTTGGCAAAGTCTACGATCTTTCTAGATATTTTGTGACATTCATCTTTAGCCTTGCGCTTCCTTCTACCAGAATACTTCTTAAGCAGTTCCTCAGCAGTCTTGGGCTTAAACTTCTTCAACCTTTGGATTCTTCTGATGATATTGAAGTAGGTCGTGTGGATCGTCCTCAAGTTGCTTTCAACCCTCATGACGTGTGGGTTCGTGCTTACTCCAGTGACATTAGACTCGTTAACATCTATTGCTATCCAGTCGCTTGGATTGGACAGGTCTACGTCCTTCTTGAACGGTACGATTATCTTCGTCTCGTTTATGGTGATTTCGCCGGTCCTCAGCTTCCCCTCTCTCCAAGCATCTATAAATCTTCTTTGATATTCACCGTACTTCAAATCTATGAAGAGAAATCTTCTGGGCTTAACGGATATTCTGATCCTATCGCCGTAGAACTTGTACAGTTGCGGGTCGAGTTGCATGAAGAGCTTTCTAGCCTCAGGTCTATCACCTTTAGCTAATCCCTTACGTTTAAGCCTCCTAAAGCTCTTGAGCATGGCTAAGGCTATTTTACATGCTGAATGGCAAAAATGTGTAGAGTAATCCCACCTCCCCTTCCACTCTTCATAAACGCTCTTCCTAAGTTTAGCGTAAGAGGTTATCCTCCTCTCAACTGCAAAGCCTATGCAGAAGTTCACCATATCTCTGAAGTCCTCTAGGAGCTTTCTAACTTCGTCGTTCACTTCATAAACGAATGGAACGCTGAGGACTATTTCCACAAATAGAGTATACACTAAACGTCTATAAAAATCTATCTATTTAGAAACAGTTGCCTTACCCTTTAATTTTAATAAAAAGGAATAGGGAGGATGATAATAAAATAACAAAAAAGATAATTAAGAAAGTTCTTGAAATCATCATTTGCACCTTAATAATTATTTTTAGTATCTTGTGTTTTCTTTTTGTTTTTAGCAATAATGAATTATCGCCTTGAGGTTAAAATTTAGAATTAGAATACCTAATAAGAATTTGGAATGAAGCAAAAGTTGTGAACGTGTAACATTTGAAGAGTGTCAACAGTCTGGTAATGTTTTATCGTGCTTAATAATGTCCTCGAATGTCTCACGTTCTCTTATTAGATATAATTTGTTGTCAAATAGCATTACTGCCGCAGGGCGTGGTCGTATATTATAAGTACTTGACATCGATATACCATATGCACCTGCGTCAAGCAGTGCAAGTAAATCGTTCTTTTTAACTTCTGGCAATTCTCTATTGATAGCGAAGACATCTGAACTTTCACATATGGGTCCTCCTATGTTATATGTCTCTTTTTTATTTCTAATTTTAACTGGGATGATTTCGTGATATGCGTTGTACATAGCAGTTCTTATGAAGTCGTTCATACCAGTATCTACTAGTATCCAAATTTTTCTTCCGAGACGTTTTATGTAATTTACTTTCATTAGTAAGAGTGTTGAGTCAGCCACTAAATATCTGCCAGGTTCCACAATCATCATAGGTTTTTGTAATCTTGCGTTTTCATAAACCTCGTTTATAGCTTTGCTTATGATCTTTACAAATTCTTTGTAAGGTATTCGTTCTCCGCTGCTGGTATATGGGATTCCTAAACCTCCTCCTAAATCTAGGACAGGAACATCTAATTTATACTGCTTATATATTATTGATGCTAGTAATGCCAATCTTTGTGCTTCTAGTTGAAATACCTTGAGGTCTGTGATTTGTGATCCAATATGAGCATGAAGAGCTATAGGTTTTATTCCTTTCATTTTTGAGGCGTATTTATAAAGTTTTATTGCTGTCTTTTCATCAACTCCAAATTTATGTTTTCTTCCACCTGTTCTAATTTTTGGGTGCGCACCAGCACTTAAGCCTAAATTAACACGTATGCCGATATTTACTTTATTTCCTGTTTTTTCAGCGATTTTGTTTATTTCTGTAAGTTCTTGTTCAGATTCTATGTTAATAAGTCCTATATTGTTCTTCACTGCCTCTATTAAATCATAATACGATTTACTTGGACCAACGAGTACTATTTTTTCGCTTTTAACGCCTGATAGTAATGCTAGCTTAATCCCATATGCTGATACTACTGTTGCTCCCGCTCCTTCCTTCGCAAGTAATTTTGTTATTGCTAAAAGCGAATTTGCTTTATAAGCATATGCAATTAATGCATTGCAATTCTCAGATAAAAACGCATTCTTCATTTCTCTATACCGTTCTACAATTAAATTACTATCGACGACATACAAAGGTGTCCCATACTCCTCAGCAATTTTAGAAAGTGAAAAATTTCTCATTAACAATTCATCATCAAATACATGAAGATTGGAATGCCTCTTTAATATTTCATCTAAACTAGTCACGCTTATCCCTAATTAGGATAAAAAGAGATTTATTTAAAAATGCTTCCCTTTACTTTTTATGTAGTTATTTATCTTGAAATTGACGTTCTCCGCGGCTAGAGCTGGGAGATTCTCGGTTTGTCGTGGATGCCCATCCATCCTACCGAGTTAAGGGCTGTGCCAATTCAGCTCCTGCTATGGACGTATAGCCCATGCCCCGCTTGCTGGAACTTCTTTCTAAACTTCAGCTCGGAGCCTTATTTTGGACATCCGAGCCACATTCGAGCGATGCGCTCAAACAAAGGAGAGCTCATCATATTTAAACCTTTCAGCAATTCATCCCAGAACTGAAGTTCTAAGCTCTCTTGCCGAATTCTGTGTAAAGTTTCAGTGTTATAGACTGATACTCCCCCTATACGCCGTGGTCAACAGTTTTGGAATAGATAGGTTTAAATATTTGTTTAACTCTATTAACTCTTTGATGGAAAAAGAACTACTTAGACCAAAAGATGTCGCAAAGAAGTTCGGTATCTCAGTTAAAACGCTCTGGAAGTGGCAGAAGAAAGGCATTATTAGAGCAGTTAAACTCCCAACTGGCAAGCTCCGCTATCCCAAAAGCGAGGTTGAGAGGCTATGGAGGTAGTTAAGAGCTACAGGGTCCCAGTAGAGGCTCCGAAGGATTTAATCGAAGAATACTTCAAAGTTAAGCAGAAGGCTTTAGACGCAATCTTCTCACACGTTAAAATTTCCGAGAAGGCCCACCTTAACTTGAAAGCTGAGGATAGGAGAGAGCTTAGGGATGAACTGCTACGAGAGTGGAAATACTCAAAGCATTACGTTGATTCAGCAATGAACTCCGTCATCGGATTGGTTAAGGGCTGGATAACCCTTTATAACAAGGGGAAAGCTGAAGGTAAGCCTGAGATAACTAAAAAAAACCGTTTACATTAAGAGCACGCTCTTCAGCTTCAGAAATGGTATACTGAGGGTAAGCATTGAGCCTAATAAGCAGTATCTTGAGGTCGACTTAAGTAAGTGTTCGTGGATTCCAAAAGACTTTGATAAAGTCGGTGGGCTACTTATGACTGAGAAGGAGCTGATAATTACGGTTAAGAAGAGGGTTGAGCCAAAGGCTGAGAAGTGGGCTTCCTTCGATGTTAACTTAACGAACATAACGGCGTTCATAGGTGGCGAGATTAAGTGCTATGACTTAAGAGAGCTCTACCATATTCACAGAACCTATGAAACTAAGCGGCAGAGGATACAAAAGTTATCTAAGATTAAGCCCAATGTATCAAAGATGCTCCTCAAGAAGTACTCTAAGCGTGAGAAGAATAGAGCCAAGGACTTCATGCACAAGTTAACCACGCAGGTTGCGGGGGAGCTCAAGGAGAGGAACTGCGGAGCAATACTTGAAAACCTGAAAGGTGTAAAGGGGCGAATCCTCAACAAGTCTAAAGACATGAACAGAAAGCTCTCAAAGTGGAATGCGAGGACGTTCCAGTTCATGCTTGAATACAAGCTTAAATGGCTTAACTTACCAACAAAATACGTTAATCCAGCCAACTCATCTAAAACCTGCCCAGCCTGCTCCGGAAGTATGGCTTCCTATCTGGGCAGGATAATGAAGTGTGAAGAATGCGGGTTAACAATGGATAGGGATATCATAGCGGTGTTGAACCTTCAGATGCGGGGAATTGGGTTCTCCCCGAGAGCCCTCAACGAATTAATCGAGGGGGAAGGGTTAAGTAGGAATGAAAATAGCAATTCACTATGCATTCCTACTCAACTCAGAACCCTCTGCAGAAGAATTGATGTTTCTAAGTTTTGAATCATCTTAAATTATTCGATTATTATGAGCACATTATTTCATAACTTTTCTGTTTAAGGTTAGACATATATTTGGGATTGGATTTTAAAGCGCTGATATGAATGATAAGAACGAGGACGATTTAGTAAAGTCGCAAAATAATGCATCGATTGATGTTCAATCTGAAGCAGTAAAAATAGTGAGCAAAGCAGAATCTAAAGCTGAAGAGAGACAGAAATTACTTAGGATTTTGTATGGTCAACAACTTATTACATCGTTTGGGAATGGTATGGTTTCACCTTTTCTTAGCGTTTATCTTATTAAAATTGGAGGTTCTGCATCTGATCTTGGCTGGTTTCAGGCCATAACAAACTTTTTTACTAATACTGCCCAAATATTCTGGGGTAGGCTAAGTGATGTTACTGGAAAGAGGATCATGTTTATAGTTATAGGAAGTATTTTGTCATCAATTCTTTGGGCTTTTATTATAGGTGTTAGATCACCGGAATTATTTATACTAATCATAGCTCTACAATCATTTTTGGCATCAATGAGCGCACCAGCACTTTCGGCATTGATAGCAGAACTCTCACCAACAATGCAACGTGGAGTAGTAATAGGAATAATTAATACAATGGGTGCTGTCAGTTCATTAACTGCTACATTAATCTCAGGTTTCATAATGCAAATATCCTTAACCTCAGATGTCTTCGTAATACCATTTATTATGGCATCAGTAGCTGGTATCGCAGGATCGTTATTAATGTTAAAAATGAGGAGTGTTGATAGAACAAGCAAAAGCATAAAAACAAAAGATCTTTTCAGATATAATCTTTTTTCACCTCTTAGAAATGAAACATTCAAGGTGTTTATTGGTGCGTCGTTTTTATCAAACTTTATGATGGCAATTTCATGGCCTCTATTTAACATTACTACTATTGAGCTACTTAATGCTACAATGTTAGAAATAGCTATTTTATCTGTAATAAGTGGGTTTTCAACATTTGCATTTCAAAGATATGTAGGAAAACTTACGGATAAAGTAGGAAGGCGCCCAATAATATTGATAAATCGTTTCGGTCTCGTGTCGGTTCCTTTATTTTATGCTTTTGCTCCAGATATGTCCATACTTTATGTATCAGGTTTGTCTACTGGTATTCTGATTGCGATGGGTAATGTTGCTTTCATAGCTTATGTTATAGATATATCAGATCCAATGGAGCGGGCATCTTATATTGCATTATATAATGCAGCAAATGGAACTGGTGCATTTTTTGGATCATTATTAGGTGGATATATAGGAAATGTTATGATTGAAAAATTTGGTTTACGTAATGGTCTTATGTACACATATTTAATTTCAGCCATAGGACGGGCTGGCACAGCATTAATGTTTCTTAAAATAAAGGATGTAATGAAATTCCCTGAGACAATATTTAGCGAATTTACTAAGATAACCAATAAGATGCATTATAAGAGCAGATGATAATGAAGAAATAAAATACCATATGGACCGATTATATGAAAGAGAATTATTAAAGTATTTCTAGTACTCTGAAGCAATCCCAAATAAAGATTTTTGATCTATAACTCAGACAAAAAGATCATGTTCACGTTTTGTTGTATAATTTATGATATATGACTGTTCTTTATTCTCGGTTATTAAGTTTTTATTAGCTTTTGAATAGAAAGATCATTTTTCTCGTTCATTAAGTTTTCCATTACGACAACTTTAAATTTATGCTCATTTAAGAAAATTTTTCTGTATCTTTCACAAGATCATGTATAAATCATGTAACAAAACATATTTAAGAAATACTTATTAAGTTAAGTTAATATTAAACAATTTGGTACATATGTTTAAAAAAATATTAGTTCCAATAGATGGTTCCTCATCTTCAGAAAAAGCCATAAAGACAGCATTGAATATAATAAAAGTTAATGAAAATGCTTTATTAACTCTTCTTCATGTAATTGAGCCTGTAATACTGAACTCAGCGACTCAACGTTATGATACATTACCAACGATCGCGCCAATAATCACCATGTCTAGAGATTCAAAAATCATTGATATGAAGCGAGGTTATGAAGTTCTTAAGTGGGGTAAAGAAATAGTCACGATGAGTGGGATGAACATTAATTTGGAAACAAAAGTTACTATTGGTTCACCCGCAGATGAAATAGTTAGAGAAGCATTGCAAGGAGACTATGATTTAATAGTAATAAGTTCTAATAAACCAAAAGGTGTAAAAGGTATTGGGGCAGATCTTATAAATAAAATAATAAAAAATACACCATGCAGTATAATGATTATTAAATAGCTAAGCTGTAAACCTACTAGAATGAAATTTTCTGACTACAGGATTATGCACAAATCATGTAATTAAAAGTATCTACTTTATTTTAACTAGAATGTTAAGAATCTGATCTTCTAATGCCTTTACTTTTTCTGGGGAAGTTATGTTGTTTGCTATGAATGAAAAAATTAATGTTTCGTTATTTAATGTTTTTACATAACCTGATAACGAACTTACATTATGAAGTGTACCAGTTTTTGCTTTTACTCTTCCTTCTGCTGGGGTGCCTTTCATACGTTCCTTAAGTGTACCATCTACACCTAATATTGGAAGTGAATTAATAAATGATTCTCTAATATTTTCTGGGAGCTCTGTATGGATTTTCCTAAGAATTTCTGCAATAATCCTTGGCGAAAGACGATTTTTGTGTGATATGCCAGAGCCATCCATGACAATTATGTTATCAGAAGAAATTTTCAACTCTTTTAGCATATTATGTACAACAATTTTCCAAGATCTCCATGAACCATCGTTAAAAAGTTTTGCACCAATAAGCTTAGCTATATTATCAGCATATAAATTTATGCTAAATTTCATCATGTCTCTTACTATGATAGATAGTGTCTGCGATTCTATACTTTTAACTATCATGCCAGAATTTTGTTTGGGACTACGACCTTTTCGCACTTTTCCACGTACGACTACTCCACTTTTGTGAGCTATGTACTTTAGAATATGACCCCCATAAAGTGTTGGATCATGAACTGCGATGTTATAGTATTTTAGCGTGTTAGGTAATATAGTACCTCTTAGATAAACATCATTAGTGTTAATATTTCGCTCTACTTTTATTTCCTCTGTATTGGAAATTTTTAATAGATTAAAAATACGTAAATATCCTATGTTAGGTATTTCTTCAATGTTTACTGTAATATCATCAGACTTAATTTTCAATAATGTTGTGTTTCTATTAATAGTGAATGCAGAAACTTGGGCAGCGTAGGGTTGGGTTATATCATTGAAATCCCATGTTCTATTATAACTCTCATTATCAAACAAATGGTCATCAATAATTATATCACCTAACACTTTTTTAATATCATTAAATAATGAACCATCAATAATACTTTCAGATCCATAAGTAATCGCTAATTTATTCCATATTGCAAATGTTTCATAATCAACAAGAGTAGGATCCCCAGAACCTATTATATACATGTTCAGAACCCTATCGTCATCAGACCTCTCTATAAGAAACTTTGTCCTGAATTTAAAATCAGGACCTAAATAAAGCAATCCAGCTAATCCTGTTAAGATTTTCATATTAGATGCAGGTATTAATAACTCATCAGCATTATACTGAAATATCACATCACCATTTGTACGTTCTACAATAAACCCTACATCACTATCGTACAATATCTTACTATTTAAAATATCCAAAATCTCATTGTACACAATAGCATAATAATACACGATACTAATAAGTTTAAAAATCAAATTATTCTCTTTACATATTAATCGAGCTATAGGATTTATTTCCGGCAGAAGTATCCCTGGCTGTGCACAGAACCCCGCTTGCGTACTAGTTGGTGGCAAAAAGTTTATGAAGGTGAATCAAGGGAGCGGCTCAATGATCCTGAATTATCAAAAATGTATTTTAGTGACAGGAATAGCATTTTTCTTTCAGTCAACTCCTTTTTCTTTTGTATTAAGTTTCTTTCTAATGTAAATTTTTACACTCACTTTATACAATCATCGAGCTTAATAAGAGATCTACAATCTTCTGTACATATTCATAAGGCTGCTCTATACGCTCAGCAAAATTCATGGAAATAACATAATAAAATAAACTTCCGAGAAATATTTTTAAATAAATTTCATCAACCATTTTTCCGGTTAAGTTCTGTATTTTTTCTTTTAATTTGATATAGTTCATGTGGTAAATTTTTTTGAAAATTTCTTTAATTTCATTATATCTATTTGCTATTCCTATGGAATAGAGAAAAAGTTTTCTTTCAGTAAGATTGCTATATTTTAAAATATATTTTAATGCCAAATCATTAAGCATTTCTTTAACATTGTTATACTCTTTTTCTATTACACTATTTAGTACTTCAACTGGTGAGACGCTAATAGCAATCTCTTTAATTAGTTGCTCTTTGCTTGAAAAATATGTATAAAATGTGCCTTTAGAAAGTTTAGCTTTTTCCATTATTTCATCTACTGTAGCTAGGTCAAACCCTTTATCAGCGAATATTTGACGCGCGGACATAATAATTAATTTCTTTTTCTCATTATTACTATTCCTCATAACCCTATACATACTTAATTCTGCATGGTTATATACTTTATGGCTAACTAGTCAGTCAAAAATATAAATATCTTTAAAGAAATATATTAAGGAAGAGATTATGTCCTCTATTAATACTATAAAATCATTTGAGGGTATTGTAGATAATCCGTTAGGTAAGCACTTATTAAGATATTTAACCGGTTATTGTAGTAAAGATCATGAGAATCGGTTAGAAGTTGCTCTTGAACTTTACTTAGGAATTAGAAAAAATGCGTGTTTTTCTTGTCGATCTGCTTCCAAGATTGTTAGTTATATTGTTAGAAAGGGGGCAAAAAGTTTTGGTGTTAGTGAGGATCAGTTAAGAAATACTATGAAAGATTCATATTGGAGAAGAGGCCTTATTAGCGTGCTTAAAGGAATAGCATTTTTTGGTGTTCGTAAACCGTTTGTACCAGGTGCTCCGTTTCAAATTGTGTGGAATATAACTAGAGCATGTAATATGAATTGTTTGCATTGTTATGAGAACGCTGGTGTAAAGGGCAATGATGAGCTTACTTCCGAGCAAATTCATCAGGGAATAGACATTCTTGCTGATGCTGGTGTAACTATCTTGGCATTCTCTGGAGGTGAACCAACTATACATCCTAACATAGTAGAATTTATTAGTCATGCTTATGAGAGAGGAATGTACGTAGCTATTGCTACTAATGGCTATGTTCTAGCGAACAAACATATTGTAAGAAAATTAAAAAATGCAGGTTTAGGATATGTACAGATCAGTCTAGATGGTCTAAACCCAACTACTCACGATTCATTTAGAAGAGTGAGTGGCGCTTGGGAGCATGCTGTCCAAGCAATAAAAAATAGTGTGGAAGAAGGTTTGTTCGTTGAAGTGGCTACCACAGTTACGAAATACAATATTAACGAAATACCTGAAATGATTAAATTTGTTAGTAATCTTAAAGCTAATTGGTTTATGCTATATAACTTTGTTCCTACAGGACGTGGAAGAGAAATCATAGAAAGTGATCTTTCGCCGAGAGAACGTTTTGATCTCTTAAAATTAGCTTATTCAGAGACAAATAATAGTTTGCAGGTACTTTCTACAGCTCCTCAATATGCTGCTGTTGCACAGATGTTTAACAAAAATGGTAAGAACATTATACCGACTCATTTTTATAATCCTGAATATAATGATTTAACAATACGTCAATTGGCAGAATTTATTGGTGGTTGTGGTGCTGGAAGGTTTTATTTATCGATTGAACCAAATGGTGATATATACCCATGCGTATTCTTCCCACATACAGATGAGGTAAAAATTGGTAACTTATTAAAAGATGATTTTGAAAAACTTTGGAGAGAACATGAATTATTATGGAAATTACGGAATAAAGATGTTTTAGAAGGATTCTGTGGCAAGTGTCCATTTAGATATACATGCGGTGGATGTCGAGCTCGTGCATATAACTATTTTGGTAACGTATTAGCACCTGATCCGGGTTGCATTTTTAATTCTAAAGAATGGAACAAATTAAGATCTGAATTGGTCGTTAAATATCATGCGATGGAAACTTCAGCGGGTAATATTCTCATAAAAATAAATGATGAACTATGACGCGTATTATTCTTATAAATCCTATAGATAGAACTCAGATTGTTAATAGGCTTGGAGTAAAAGCACCGCCATTAAATTTAATGTATCTTGCTGCTGCGCTTGAAAAAGCTGGATTCTATGTAAAAATTATAGACGCTAATCTTTACAATATATCGCCAAATCAAATAGTAAGAATAATAAGAGGGCTTAAACCTGATATTATTGGTTTAACAGCTGTAACTGCTACTATAAAAACTGCTTTACGCTATGTATCAGAAATTAAAAAGGCTATATCAAACGTATTTACTGTAATAGGTGGTCCACACAGTACCTTTCTTCCAATAGAAACACTGAGTGCGTCAAAAGATTTAGATGCGGTAGTTATAGGCGAAGGTGAAGAAACTATTGTTGAAATAGCGGAATCTTATGAGAAAAATAGTCCAGAGTGGCTTTCTAATGTAAGAGGAGTAGCATATAGGATAAAGGATCATGATTCGAGTAAGATAAAAATCACGCCCCCACGACCTTTTATTAAAAATCTAGACCTAATACCATTTCCAGCCCGTCATTTGACACCATTCAACGAATATAAACTGTTTAATAAGGATACACCGATAGGTAGTATGATCACAAGTAGGGGCTGTGTTTTTGCATGTAATTATTGTTCGTCCTCACATTTAATGGGAAGAATGTTTCGGGCACGCAGTCCAAAAAATGTAGTCGATGAAATCGAAGAATTAGCATATAAATATAATGTTGATACAATCGAATTTATCGATGATATTTTCACTTTAAACAAGAAGCGTGCACTAAAAATTGCTGAAGAAATACGTTCTAGAAAACTTGACATAAAATTTGTTGCATCATCTAGAGTTGATACTATAGATCGTGAATTGTTAATAGAATTAAAAAAGGCTGGACTTTCAACAATGTACTACGGTGTAGAATCAGGCTCAGAGCGCGTTTTAGAGCTAATGAATAAAAGAATCACTTTATCACAAGCAGAGAAAGCTATAAATGAAACTAAAAGCATTGGTGTTAGTACGCTAGCATCATTCATATTAGGTTATCCAGGTGAAACTATTGACGAAATGTGGGCTACTATAAAATTCTCTATAAAGCTTGATCCAGATTATGTACAATTTTCTATACTTACACCATATCCTGGAACACCAATATACTATGAACTTAAACAAAAAGGATTGATTGCTACAGAAGATTGGGATAAATACACAGTATTAGACCCAGTTATAGAATATGAAAAATTAGGATTAAGCAAAAGCATAGTCTCAAAAATGCTTAGAGAGGCATACCTAAGATTTTATCTAAGACCAAAATACTTACTAAAACGAATAACAATGCTAAAGGTTTTAATATACACGATGATTAATACTTATGTTCTGCCTATTCTCCAACACAAAAATCCATTAGGTTGGTATAGGGATCTAAACTCTCTCCACAACTAAAGCTAGATAATCAGCAATATCTCATCCAAAATTTTCGTAAAACAACTTATATGGAAGTTTCTAATACTAAGTATGGAGATTCCATACATATCCATACTTAGTTCTTCCTTCTCTGCGTTAACGTTTCATGGAGGGTTTTCAGTGTGAACCCATGAATCTACACATTCGAAGTTTTCCACACCTCATCAACCTGCTCCTATATGAAGTTAGGGTTCTGAGTTAAGTAGGAATGCATAGTGAATTGTTATTTTCATTCCTACTTAACCCTTCCCCCTCGATTAGCTCATCGGGGGCTCTCGGGGAGAACCCAATTCCCCGCATCTGAAGGTTCAATACCGCTACAACATCCCTATCCATTGCTAATCCGCATTCTTCGCACTTCATTATCCTGCCCAGATAGGAAGCCATGCTTCCTGAGCAGGCTGGGCAGGTTTTAGATGAGTTGGCTGGGTTAACGTATTTTGTTGGTAAGTTAAGCCATTTAAGCTTGTATTCGAGCATGAGTTGGAATGCTCTTGCGCTCCACTTTGAGAGCTTTCTATTATTTTTCCTTGAGCCGTTGAGGATTCGCCCCTTTACACCTTTCAGGTTTTCAAGTATTGCTCCGCAGTTCTTCTCCTTGAGCTTCCCCGCAACCTGCGTGGTTAGTTTGTGCATGAAGTCTTTAGCTCTATTCTTCTCACGCTTAGAGTACTTCTCCAATAGTCTCTTTGATGCATTGGGCTTAATCTTAGATAACTTTTGTATCCTCTGCCGCTTTACCTCATAGGTTCTGTGAATGTGGTAAAGCCCCCTAAAGTCATATCGCTCTATTTTCCCGTCTATGAACGCCGTCACGTTCGTTAAGTTAACATCGAAGGAAGCCCAACCTTCCGCTTTCAGCTCCACTTCCTTTTTAATCACGATTATCAGCTCACTTTCAGTCATAAGTAGTCCACCGACTTTATCAAAGTCTTTTGGAATCCACGAACACTCACTCAAGTCAACCTCAAGATAACGTTTGTTCGGTTCTACGCTTATCTTCAGTATGCCGTTTCTGAAGCTGAAGAGCGTGCTCTTAATGTAGACTGTCCTCTTAGTTATCTTAGGAGGCTCATTCGCCCTCCCCCTATTATAAAGGGTTATCCAGCCCTTAACCAATCCGATAACGGAGTTCATTGCTGAATCAACGTAATGCTTTGAGTATTTCCACTCCCGTAGCAGTTCATCCCTAAGCTCTCTCCTATCCTTCTTATCGAATTCGAGGTGAGCCTTCTTAGAAATTTTAACGTGTGAGAATATTGCGTCTAAAGCCTTCCGCTTAACTTTGAAGTATTCTTCGATTAAATCTTTTGGAACATCTACTGGAATTCTATAGCTTTTAATTGCCTCCATAATCTCTCAACCTCGCTCCTCGGGTAGCGGAGCTTGCCAGTTGGAAGTTTAACTGCTCTAATAATGCCTTTCCTTTGCCACTCCCAGAGAGTCTTAACTGAGATGTTGAATATCTTTGCAACATCCTTTGGTCTAAGTAGTTCTTCTTCCATCAAAGAGTTAATAGAGTTGAACAAATATTTAAACCTATCTATTCCAAAACTGTTGACCACGGCTTTCAGAGCAGATGGGACAGGTTTCAAACATCATACAAATATATGAGATCAACATAAAACATGTCTATTTTGAAAACGCTGACAACGGCGATATATTCCTCACTAAGTTGGGAGCTTCTGGTGTTCGCCTGGAGCTTTAAAGCCTTGTTACATCTTTTGGTTCGGAGAGCTCACTACTCATCTATCCCATCCTCATTAAGACATGCGCTCTCATATTTGACCCACATCATCGCAAACACTGCGTTTTCTTAGACTATTTTCTCCTCAGAATGTTTAAACCTTGTATCATTCTAGAACTTTAGTTCTAGGTTTTCTGGCTAGTTGATTATAAATTAGCAGTTGAAATTATGCTATTAATAAAACTATATTGATCTGCGAAAACTATCTACGATACCTATTTATTCATAAAATGACAAATTCTCTTGAGGTGTCTCAATTGAAAGCATCTGCATGGATCATTATATTAATGATCTTAAATTTAATGTTTATAACACAAGTACCTGTTCATGAGCAAACATTATTACCTCCGAACAGAGCAATAGTATTTCCAACACCACTATCACCTGCAGTTGCTTTAATTGGATCCACATTTAATGTCACGGTAAACGCTCCTCAAAATGCATTGAATTGGACGGCACAAGGATATGGCATTAAACTGGTAAATAATACGTTAATATCTTTAAATACGATATTTTACGTTATCAGTACTTATTATAATTCATCAAGTGGTTTGTGGACTTTAAGCTTAAATGTGCCTAATACTGCAATGCCTGGGCTTTATACGCTTCAGATAATCTTTCATTTAGGCACTTCTGTTCTAAAATATGTTCAAGAAAAAAGTGTGTGGCTTCTTGATAAGTGGCCTGATAAACTACGTATAGCTCACTTTACTGATGTCCATATAGGCGTCCCTGAAGCAATAGGTCTCTTTACTACTGGAATCATTAGTGCTCAAATGTTTAATTCGACTGTGGCATTCATAACTGGAGATGATAGTGATACTGCAGCTGATTGGCAAGAACTAACTTTTAGACAAATTTCATTATTCGCGCCTACATTACCGATTTTTGCGATACCTGGAAATCATGATGCTAAGACAGCGGCCTATGATAATTATGTAGGACCCCGCCAATACTTTACAAACATAGGGAAATTCCTTGTAATAGGAATAGATACAGGTGAAAATGGGGTTACATCCTACAATACACTGCAATGGATGCAACAAGTATTAACATTGCATGGTAGCAATAAAGTTAAAATACTCCTTATGCATCATCCTTTATTCAGTACTGGGGTGCAAGGTTATTTAAGTACATCATTATCAAATATTTCAACATCAATGTTATATTACAGCTGGGCTGCCAATCCCGATATTGCAAAGGCTCTTCTTAAAACCATAGAAGATTTTAACATTACATTAATCTTAGCAGGTCATGTACACACAGATAGGATTGTTGTAATAAACTCAACAGTAACAAAGTCATTGCATTGGTTTATAACCACTACAACAACAGGAGAGGGAAGACCTGAGTATAATGGTTTTAGAATAATTGATATAGACCAGGAAGGTCGAGTTACTGTACCTTTCATGCCTCCATGGGGAAAAATTGAGCAATACCCAAACAGCATTCCTATAGATAAAACATGGGCGCAAGGATATTTGGATGCGAAACTTGTATATGGTAATGAAGCAGTAACAGTTAACATTACTAATACTCTACCATATGTTAATCTGAATTCCATAATAATACTTAATTCAAATAGCAGTGTTCCATTATCAAACTACAAAATGTACACCAATTCTTATGGATCACATGCCTCAGCAACATTGTTAAGCAGTATAAGCATCGCAGGATTAAACTATTATGCAATAAAAATGAGCATTCCATCGAAAAGTGGTATAAGAATAACATTAGCACCATACGAAGATACCGATGTGCCAACAGGAAAAATAGTATACACATTACCACTTCAACCAGAACCTAATTCTCCGACATCAGTATACATACAAGCATCCGACACAGGTTGGGGCATATTAAGAGTATATGCAGAATACTCATATCAAAATAAGAAAAACATTATTGAATCAATATATGAACAACCATACTATAAGATAAGATTGCCAGGATTTCCACCTGGAACTGTTGTTAATATCACAATAAATATTATTGATGCGGCAGATCATACTGCAACATTAATTCTACCTATAAACTTCAGCATTACACTCACTACGACAACCACTACAACAACAATTGTAACTACCACAACTACACCAACTACGACTACGACAACTACCACAAAGACCTTAACAACAACCAGTCCAGTTAGTGTCATTAATCCATTAACTATTATGATAATAGCTGTTGTAATAGGAATAATATTATTTGTTATAATTGTTAGACGTAAATAATCTACTTAAACTTTTTTTTTATAAAATGTCAATTAGATGAATATCTTACTAAGAATTATTCCGATTGTGTAGAAAGTAGCGAAGAATAAAGTAAATTTTGATGTTTGTGGAGCGGCGACATCCGGAATTTGTTTTGAAAAATGTTTTATGAGATCTATTAGTTTTGGAAGCGTCAAAAAAATTATAAGTGATGACACTTTCAAAATATTAATAATAACGAACGATGTAACTAAAATAAATGGTAATGTTGTTAATATGTAGTATAATTTCAATGCATTCTGTTGTCCTATAATGATTGGTAATGTCTTTATATTTGAAAATTTATCATATTCGTAATCTCTTATTTCATCGATTAGCAATACAGCTGCTACGAGCAGTCCTATCGGGAATGAGATTAAGACTGGTTTAAAAAGAATTAGTCCTGTTTGTGCGTAATTGGAACCTAAAAACATTAATGGTCCCCATACTATGAAGACGGCCAGTTCTCCCAATCCCTTGTATTTGTATTTTAATGGCGGTCCAGTATACTCTAATGATATTAATGCACCAATTAAGCCTAAAAATAAGATCAATGGTCTTCCTAAAAAGTATAAAGAAAGCCCTGTCAATGCTGCTATGAAAAGGTATGCTATTGATATTCTAAGAATATGATGTGGTTTGAAAATACCTGATATTATGGGATGTGGCCTGTACCTAGTAGTTGGAGCACCAGGTTTATCTACACCGTAAAGTGTATCAAAATAATCGTTTATCACATTTGTATAAGCATGCAATGAAATAGCACCTATTAAGGTAATTAGATAAATAGCTAGATTAAAGATGTTAAATTCATAGTAAACATAAGTAACTCCTATTGTTACTGATGCAATAGTCATTAAGAAACTCCAAGGTCTAGCTATGTATATTACATTGATAATGAGCTTCCAAAAACTATTAAAAGAGCTTGGCATTGCTATCGCTTCCCTATGGTAAGACAGGAAAAATGATGATAATCAGTTCTAACCAAATGATATGCGCAATTATTGATGGTATGATACCAAATCGATAAGCTATGTACCCTGTGATTAGTCCTACTATTAATGCTGCTATAACCAGTACATAGTTAAAAGTGACTATGTGTATCATTGAGTAATATATTGATGATAGAATCCAAGGATATTCTACGTTGTTGATGAATATACCTTGAATAAATCCTCTCCAATAAATCTCTTCCATCATGCCTATTATCACTAATACAGCGCTCAAAGTTATTCTATTTGTATCCAAAATCATGCTATATATGCTTAAGACTAAATTTTCAAAACCAAGATAGTAACTAACCTTACCACCCAATAAGAAAATTATATAGAGGACAAAAGATGATACTACACCAGCGAAGATGGATTTTAATTTAGATTTTTGATCTTGCCCGTTAATTAAAAGATGCATTAAATCGTTCTTAAAGAATAATATAGTCACTAATCCAAGAAATGTTGTTGACAAGCCCATTGAATATAAGAAGATATTTTTTAGAACTACGAAAACTAGTGGCCATGCAGCTAAAGGAATAACAAACAATAGCATGCGCAAAATATTCTTTTGATCCATTTAATCCACCTTTATCGCTATTTTTCCGAAAACCTCACCGTTTTCCAGAAGTCGATGGGCTTCAGCTATTTCTTCTAGATTAAAGGTTTTATGTACTATGGGCTGTATGTATCCCTTTTTTATTAATTGAAGAGCGTCCATGAGTTCCCATATATTTCCAGTATGTGTGCCGATAATTTCAATGTGTTTTAAATAAATCTTTCTCCAATTAATTGGTAGTAAATCGGAATCCCTAACACCAAAAGTAATTATCTTACCTCCTACTTTGACAATATCTAAATCTAGTGATCTTGATAATGTGGAGCCTATTGAATCTATAACTATATCAACGCCATCATAGTTTGTGAATTCCTTAACTTTATTAACTAAATCATTCGAATTATAATTAAGCACAAGATCAGCCCCCAATGCCTTTATTTTTTGAATCTTCCACCCTTTACCTGTGACTGTTATAACACGTGCACCAAAAAACTTTGCTATTTGAATAGAAAACGTTCCAACACCACCACTACCACCCCAAATAAATACTACATCATCACGCTTAATACTTCCTAGTGTAACCAATGATCTCCAACTAGTTAGCAGCGCCAGAGGTACGGTTCCTAACTTCTCAAGATCTAAATTAGACTCGACTCGTATTAAAGATCTGGCTGGAACTTTTATGTATTCTGCATAACTACCATCAACCTGAAATCCTATCATTCTCCATTTAGGACACATATTCTCTAACCCCCTTAAACATGCTCTGCAATAACCACAACCGATCACAGGATTAACAATTACAATATCACCCACAGACACATTAGTAACATCATCACCAATCTTCTCAACACACCCAACTACATCACTACCAAGTATATGTGGAAATTTTATAAAAACACCAGGATAACCATTCCTAACGAGCGTATCAATCCTATTCACAGAAGTATACAAAATACTCACAAGAGCTTCACCTCTGTTTGGAACTGGGTCTTCAACGTTTCCTAATTCAAGAACTTCGGGCCCACCATGACGTCTGATAATGATGGCTTTCATATTTATCATAAAAAAAGTAATGACCTGGTATATAAATATTACCACTGTATAATAGTAATATGATGTCTCATCTCTAATAAATAATTATAAGAATCTCCTAGCCATATCAAAAGGAAATTGACAAAAGAATTAACCTACAAGTTATATTTCGAGACCAAATTTATCTAAAATTTTTTGCAACCGTTCTATTTCATCTAATAATTTCATGCCTTTTTCTGTTAGTATATAATATTTTTTTTCATTATCCTCAATTTTTTTCACTAATCCCTTTTTAACCAGATAATCCAGCATTGTGATGAGACGATCATAAGGCAATCTAGAACCATACATAATTCTCGTAATAGGGGTCTTTCCTTCTTCGTTAATAGTCTTCAGCACGTCTCTTACAATTCCAACTCTACTTCTTAACTGTTTTCGCATTTACTTTCCCTCATTCTCGTAAGCCAATTAACAGTAACAGTAGTCCATACGGCCTTAATATTTCTGAAAGTACAAGAAAATCTGGTGATGATTGTAAAAATCCACTTAAATCCATTATATGTTGAACCAAAAGGATCATAAATCCAATACCTGTGAAGATACTTTTACGTTGTAGTGTATGATAAGATAATATTGCAAGTGCAAATAGGGAAATCGAGTGCGCACCTAAAGCAAACGGAATTATTTGGTAAAATTTCTTACTAATTCCCTTATAGAAATACGAAAAAGCCATCATCATATAACCAAAAGCATCCATGAGAGCTGCAGCTAGGTAGAAATATATTAACCAGAATGGTTCTTCAACTAATGGTATTAACGCAAATATAAATGAAGATAATGATACTAACATAAAGCCCATACCAAGAAAGCCTAACTGTTCATCAGGCACGGTCCAATAAATTTTCAAAAATCTAGCACCAATTAACAACGCTATGAAAAAAGCCAAACCTTCCAAAATAATCGTTAATAAACCAACAACGTCAATCATTACATTCACCTCTGTTCGTGCAATTTATAATCGTGTTATGATGATGTATTGTATTTTTGTTCATGTATTCATTATATACACAGGTGTTATTTAAGTTTGTTTTTAATGCAGTATGCTCACAATAAATTAACATGTACACCTAGTCTATACACTCTGTGAACTGTATTTAAATATAAAATAATATCTAGAATAACTTGGTGAAAGGAAATGAAGACTGCATTGATGATTGGTCTCGCACTAGTAGTTGCAGCATTAGTGGTACCAATATTCATAATGGCACAACAATATGGTACACCATATAATCCCTCCAATCTACAAGAAATGATGCAAGTATGTAATCAACAATGGATAGGATCAACGCAACCCCCTAATTCAATATATCCACAAAGTTATAATAACATGCAGAGAATGATGCAAGGAATGGGAATGATGCAAGGAATGTATGCACAATGTGGAAAACAAAACATGTTTAGAACTATCACCCAAGACCAGCTTAATACACTAAAATCGAAGATTCCAGATTATATCACGGTAATCAAAGAAAACAATACGATAATAATAAACTCACGTAATGCAGAGATCTTAGTACTGGCAGGCCCCGAAGAACACATGTATTCATTTGAAATCTATGGATTAATAAACCCAACAATAATCATAAACCAAGGAACAAAGCTTAGAATAATAGTCGTAAATATTGACGAAGACATGCCACACAGTTTTTCAATAGTAACAATGCCACCACCGTATCCACAACAAATACATATGATGCACACTTACCTAGCGTTTCCAGGAGCCACTACACCAATGCCAATGATGGGATTACCACCAGCGCAGAATAATCTCTATCCAATATGGATCATAGAAACTGTAGCATCGACACCAGGAACTTACTATTACATATGCGCTGTTCCACAACACGCAATGGCAGGCATGTACGGAACAATAATCGTAAAATAAAATGATTTTTAAACATAAAACACTTTTTTTATATCAAAACGAGTAAAATCAGGTGTTTTAAATGTATCTTTAAGCTCTTTTACCAAATTTATACAAAGTTATTACACCTTAGTCATTCATGAAAAGATAAAAGAATAAAAAGAGAAAATAAGAATCAAATAAGCTTAAATACTTTTGAACGTTACAGTTTAAGTAAATGAAGGTAGGTTTTAAGTTTTTAAGTTTTGAACCGAAATTAATTGAAGAGACTGGAACATTTGAATTCTCAAAAGATGAGATAATGGATCTTTATAAAAAAATGGTTATGATAAGGGTTTTTGAAGAGGAGCTCTTAAGACATTATGAAAACTTAGAAATAAGAGGAGAACTTCATCTAGTTATTGGTCAGGAAGCTGTTGCAGTAGGAATAGTATCGGAACTTAGAGATATTGATTACTTAGTTAGCACTCATAGAAGTCATGGTCATGTGTTAAGTAAGGGTGTTGATCCAAAACTTATTGTGGCTGAAATTTATGGAAAAGAAGCTGGATTATGTAGAGGTAAAGGTGGACACATGCATTTAATCGATATAAGTAAAAAAGTTTTGACAACTGGAATTGTGGGGGGTGGTATTCCCATCGGTGCAGGATTAGCGTTTGCATCTAAGTATTTAGGAGGCGATTCTATTACTGTAGTATTTTTAGGAGATGGTGCTTCTAATCAAGGAGTTTTTCACGAAACTTTAAATTTAGCAAGCTTATGGAGCTTACCAATAATATTTGTTGTTGAAGATAATAAATATGGTTTCAGCTTAGCAAAAGAAAAAAGCACTTCTGTTGAATATAATGCTCAGCGGGGGATTGCTTATAATATAAAAAACTATGAAATATTAGATGGTAATGATGTTTTACAAGTAAAAGCTATTGCAAAAAAGGTTATTAGTTATGTCAGAAATGAAAAGAAGCCCGTATTATTAGAAGTTAGAACATACCGTTTGCGCCCACATGTTGAGCTCGTTGATAGCGAGGTTTATAGAAATGATGAAGAGAAAAGAATATGGGCTAGCAATGATCCAATATTAAAACTCGAAAATAAAATATTAAATGAAAAAATAGCCACCGATGAAGAGTTGAAAACTATAAAAGAGGGCATTCAAAGACATATAAAAAATGCTATAAATTTTGCAATAGAATCTCCATTCCCAGCAGCCGATAGTGCCTATACCGATATTTATGTTGAGGAAAGAACATTAGATGAGTATAATGCCAGAGAAGGTAAAAGACAGTTGGGAATGTATGAAGCAATAAATGAAGCAATAAAAGAAGAGATGATGAGGGATGATAGGGTAATATTACTAGGAGAGGATGTTGGTGTGCTTGGCGGAGCTTTTTGGTGCACGCAAAATCTTTTGGAAAGATTTGGATCTAATAGAGTTCTTGATACTCCAATTAGCGAAAGTGCATTTGTGGGATTAGGAATTGGTGCTGCTATTGCAGGTTTACGACCTATTGTTGAACTGCAAATGGTTGATTTTTCGTTAGTAGCAATGGATCAGATATTAAATCACTTAGCTAAATTGAGATATATGTCAGGTGGTCAATTAAAAATCCCTATGGTGATAAGAGCACCTATTGGGGGAGGTTACGGTGATGCTGCACAGCATTCTCAGGTCTTATACTCAGTATTTGCGCACATTCCAGGATTATATGTTGTAGCACCGTCGAATCCTTTTGATGCAAAAGGAATGCTAATCTCATCAATTAGAAGTAACAATCCAGTCATATTTTTAGAGCATAAATTACTTTATGGTGTTCCTTTTTTACCACCTGGATCTTTCACTCATGTGCCAGAAGAACCTTATATGATACCTCTTGGAAAAGCAAAAATCGCACGTGAAGGTACAGATATTACAATTATAGGTATTGCGTATACTGTTCATTTAGCCCTTGAAGCTGCAAACGAGCTCGCTAACGAAGGTATTAGCGTAGAAGTTATAGATTTAAGAAGTTTAGTACCACTTGATGTAAAAACTATTTTAGAATCAGTTAAGAAAACAAAAAGGGTGTTGATAGTTGATGAGGACTATCTTTCATATGGGTTATCTGGAGAAATTTCAGCAATAATAGCTGAAAGTCCAGAATTATATGATAAACTAAAAGCTCCAATAATGCGAATTGCAAATCCAAATGTTCCAATACCTTTCTCTGAGCCATTAGAAAAAGAGATCTTACCAGACGTGAACAGAATTGTTAAGAAAGTAAAGATGATATTTAAATGAAAGACGCACAGTCATAATGTAACTTATGAAATAATCTTGTATAAAATGGAGAGATTCTATTCAATTTATGAAAAACTTTATAAATATTTAAGAACCTATGAATACTATGAAAGCTGCAATTTTTTATGGTAAAGAGGATATTAGGATTGAAGATGTTGAAATACCAGAAATAGAATCCAATGAAGTTCTTATAAAAGTTGCATATTGCGGAATTTGTGGATCTGACGTTACCGCGTTTAAAACAGGAAATTATGTTAGTGGGCTCATTATTGGTCATGAATTTTCTGGTATTGTTGAGGAGGTTGGTGTTGATGTTAAAAGGTTTAGAAAGGGAGACCGTGTAACAGCAAATGGTTATATACCATGTGGCCGATGCAAATATTGTTTATCAGGTAAACCTTCACTATGTGATGATCTACAAATGACTGGAATAACTATAAATGGCGCGTTAGCAGAATATGTTAAACTTCCTGAGCACATTGTGTATAAACTTCCAGATCAATTGTCATTATTACATGCTACTCTGGTTGATCCTTTATCTAATGTACTGCATGCAGTTAATTTATCAGGATTTAAACCTGGAAATTCAATCCTAATTCAAGGAGCTGGCCCAATAGGGTTGGTAACACTAGAGGTGTTAAAAAGATCAGGAGCTGGAGAAATTTTCATTACAGAGATAAGCGAAAAGAGAAAGATCTTAGCCATGGAATTAGGTGCTGATACAGTAATTGATCCTACTAAAGAAAATCTACCAGCTATCATTGAAAAAGAAACAAAAGGTGAAGGTGTAGACATAGTATTTGATACTACCGGAGCACCATCAACACTAGAAGCAAATTTCACGCTAGTAAAAAAAGGAGGCGAGATTATTGTAATTGGTATAACTGAAGAACCTGTGATGTCAGACTTCTTTACCCTAGTAGTGAATGAGCTCACTATTAAAGGATCATACGGCGGATTTAATGAATATCCTAAAGCCATAGAATGGCTTGCTAATAATCATATTACAGCAAATAAAATAATAACCTCTATAATTTCTTTAGAAGATTTATTAGAAAAGGGATTTAAAGTTTTAATAGGACCTGCAAAAGAAGGTAAAGTAGTAGTAAAACTCGCCGGAGGAGAATAGAATGGAGTTCGGAAGTTTAGAATATTTAGAGGAAGTTAAAAAGAGAACTAATAGTGATCAAAAATATTTAGAACTTGCCAAAGAAGAAAACGCTAGTTATACATTCATTATTGAGGCAGAACCTGAAAAGAGTGTTAATAACACCATTATTTTAGGATATAATGTGGAACAGGGTAAAATAGCAAATATATGGCTTGGGGAGAAAAATACAGACTTTATAATATCTGGAAAATATGGTGTCTGGGTTGACATACTACTTGGTAATTTAGGTGTTACAAAAGCATTCTTAACTAGAAAACTTAAAGTCAGAGGAAATTTAATGAAATTGTTAAAGTTATCAAAAGCAACTGAATACTGGCTCGAAATTTTAAGAAAAATACCAACAGAGTTTCATGGAGAATACTCAAGATATAATCTTAAAGGTGAGTAATCATTAATACTTTAAAAATATTATCTTTTTTCTTTATACTTACGAGTCTAGTAACGATAGCATATTGGATAAACTTTCTCACAAGCAGGACTGTACAAGTTATAGAAAAAGAATGGTATATAAAATTTGAACAGGCATTCATACCTGCTGATATGTACATGGCGTTTTCATCATTAATTGCGGGTATTGGGATTCTCAAAAGAAAAATTTGGGGATTCATATTTGCTCTCCTTGCATCTAGTGCACTAGTATTTTTAGCACTCATGGATATAACATTTAATATACAAAATAACCTTTACGAATTACTATCCTCAAGCATTGAAATGCAATTTGAAACATTAATTAACATATACACCTTGACATTAGGAATAACAGCTCCAATAATATTATGGAGATCACGGCACATATTTCTTAAAACTAATATCTAAATAAAAAAATAAATTATTTTTAAGTTAGGATTTTTCTATTACAATTTCTTCACTCGAAATCTTGGGAGGTATTTCACAGCCTTCTAACCAAATAGCTGCTAATAATTCAAAGTCGGGAGGTATTATGTTTCCATCAATTTTTACATCCAATACTGCTGGCAATCCAGAATTTACTGCCCTTTCAAGAGCCTGTCTAATTTCTGAAGGTTCTATGACTCGCTCACCATAGCAACCCATAGCTTCAGCAATTTTATCATATCTAGTATCATTGAAATCAACACCTACATATCGTTTCTTATAAAATAATGTTTGCCCAGCTTTAATCATTCCCTACGCATTGTCATTAAGTACTATACATACAAATTTCAACCCAAGACGCCTTTTTCAGCAGTTTCAAAATAGATGTGTTTAAATATTGGTAGATATAGGAGAATATTGATGTCCGAAAAGCTCTATACAATCAAGGAGGCGAAGAAGCTTCTTGGAGTCACCACCTGGACTATTCAGCAATGGGATAAACAAGGTAAGATTAGGTGTGTTAGAACACTTGGAGGACGCAAGAAGATCCCTGAGAGCGAAATAAAACGAATCCTCGGTTTAAGAGAGGAAAGAATTATCGTAGGCATGAGGTCCCATAAGTATAGGGAGGTTGTTGAAGGTGTCAGGAACCTTGTTGGTTAAAGCGTACTCGATACCGCATAACCTTGAGGTAAGTGAGCTCATAGAGGACTACATGCGCATCTTAAACGCTATCTTGGATGACTTATGGAGGAACATAGCATGGGAAAGAAGGGGTAAGAGGCTTATACCGTTTCCTAGGAAGGACAAGACCTTCAGGAAGGAGCTTAGGGACAAGTACCTTAAAGGTTGGTTTTACTCCAAGCATTACGTGGACTCCGCGATAAAGCAGGCTTATTCCGTGCTTGAATCGTGGAGGAAAAGATATCTACGTGGGCGGGCTGGAAGAAGAAAGCCTGAACTGAGGAGAAAGTTCGTTAGAGTTAAGGAAACCCTCTACAGCTACAGGGATGGAATTCTCAGGATTTCAGTGAAACCTTACGAAGAAAGCGTGACCGTAGATTTGAGGAAGACGTGGTGCTGGGATAGGATAAGGGGATTGGAGCTCGGCGAACTCATACTCAAACAGGACAGGCTCCTGGTGACGGTCAGGAAGAGGGTGGGGCTGAAGGTCGAAAATTCGATTGCCTGGGACACGAACCTCCTATCCCTGGACGGCTTCGACGGCCGGGATCACTGTTCCATAGACCTGAAGGAGATCTACACCATCCACAGGATCTACGAGCTGAAGAGAAGAGTCACCCAAAAGCTACATGGAAAAACGAGGAAGAGGCTCCTGGAGAAGTACCGCTCGAGGGAGAGGAACAGGGTTGACGACGCGCTGCACAAGCTGGCCAAGCAGCTCTCAGGCAGGACAAACGTCTTCGAGGACCTGAGGGGGTTCAAGGAGAGGGTGGCTAGGACGAAGAGTAGGAGCATGAACAGGCAGAACAGCAAGCACGACTACATCAAACTGCAAAAGTACGTGGAATACAAATCTGCGTGGAATGGTTATGCTACCATATATGTGAATGCGAAGGGCACCTCGAAGACCTGCTCCAAATGCGGGTATTATAATAAAGACCTAAGAGGAGGGGTCTTCAAGTGCCCTAGGTGCGGTTTTATAATCGATAGGCAGAAGAATGCATCAATAAACATTTGGAAAACGTTCCTTAGGATGTGGGGATTCATGGGTTCACCCCGAAGGGAGCAGAGCTCGATGAGCCCTCCAATGAACCCAGAGGAGGACAAGAGGGATGAGGCTCAAGAACTAAGTATGGAATCCATACATATCCATATTTAGTTCAGAACCCATGTTTGATTTTGTGCGGTAATTATTATCATAGGTATTCCTTCTGCAAATGCAGGATAAACACCTCCGATTAAGTTTGCTGCGCCAGGACCTACGGTAGCAGCAACTACACCAGGCTTCCCAGTCAAACGTGCCCAAGCGTCAGCCGCATGTGCCGCTGCAGATTCATGATGAGTGGTGATAAATTTAATCTTGTCATCTTCGTATAGAGCATCCAAAAAGGGGTAAAGTTGATCTCCAGGTACTCCAAACACATATTCTATGTTTTCTTGAAGAAGACAACGCTTTAAAACTTCTCCTCCAGACAATCTTGCCATTTTCACCATAATATTTAGTGAACATATAATCTATATAAGGTTTATAATTAACTTCATCATGAGCAATGAACCTCAATTTTTCACTGAATCCCAAAAGTTCTGAATTTCTCAAGCTTTATGTGATCGCATAATTCAATGAATAATAAATAGTAGATTTACTCCATGAGATAGGCTTATATTTCCAATAGATTACACCAATTGTGCTACTTATAGATATATATCATAGTACCGAGGTTAATCACTAGCTAAAATAGAAAAGGTTTTCAATCCCAATCACCATAAATACACTATCCAATTGAATGCCAGTAGTACATGCAAACAGAATTAGCCATATCAAATGCTAGATTCTTGCAAGCGACTCTAATTTTCCTTGAAGTTGAAAACATTTCTGATATAAACCGAAAAGCATATTACGTTATGCATTTATATCAGAAGCTTTAAGTATAGGAGCGTGATAGTATTTTATACTACCAGAATTGTTTGTTCTCTTACTAATATGGTTTTATTCTCATAGTATATTCTCCAGAAGAAATTTTAAACCAAAAGTTAAGAAAGATGTAATTCTTGATTTAATTCGCAATATACCTGATTAAATAAAAAAATTAATGTGTTTGTAGATAGGGTATTAAATTATTTGCTAGCAAAATGCCTAAACCAGAAACAAATATCGTATCCAGTTGTTGTCGTACATGCAGAACCATAATTTCCATTGCTTCTTGAAGTTATATCTCTATAGTTAGATGCTGTGGGTACTACTAGCTGCATTATAAATTAATGTTTCTGTTCCGAAATCAGTTGAAGACACTGAAGTACTTCTTCTACTGTTAGCAATCGCGAATAATACAGCCCATTGAGGGGCTCTTGCACCTGTTTCACAAAACCTGTAACCATCCTTTCTGTCCCCGATAACCGAAGCTATTATAGACTAAGAACCCTGTGTTAGGATTTAGTATTATAAGATACATCAAGGATAACTCTCTTACTAAAAGCTATTTCTGTACTTAATGCTATACAAATTGGAATACACAATAATACTTCTGTCTATAGAACTCATTATAGTACTATTTTGATTATTATTTAATGATTCTTATTATATTTATGGGTTTATCTAGTTGTTTGTATTAATTATGTTTTGTGGATAAGGAATAAATATTAAGTGTTTATAATTAGTTTGTCATGGATTCGTATAGGATTTTAGTGACAGGGTTAGTTCAGGGTGTTGGGTTTAGGCCATTTGTTTATAGGATTGCTGTCAAAAGTGATGTGAAGGGTTATGTAAGGAATTTGGGTGGGAGTGAAGTAGAAATTAGGATACAAGGAAATCGAGATGCCGTTTCTCGTTTCTTTTCTCTCTTTTTCCTTAAACTTCCTTATCCTGCTAAAGTAGAGAGTATAAAAGTTGAGGAAACGAATATTGAAGATTTTCATGATTTCAAGATACTTAAGAGCGGTAATGTTATAATGGAGGCCAGTCAAATACCTCCGGATATAGCAGTTTGTGATGAATGCATGCAGGAAGTCCTTGATCCGAGTAATAGGAGGCATGAATATCCTTTTAATAGTTGTGTTCATTGTGGTCCAAGATTTTCTATGATCTATGAGATACCCTATGATAGAGAAAATACATCAATGAATGATTTTCCATTATGTGATGATTGTTTAACTGAATATTATGATTCAGGGAATGAAAGAAGGTTTGATGCTCAAGGTATTAGTTGTCCTAGATGTGGTCCAAAGCTTTTCCTTGAAACTGTTGATGGTGAGGAAGTTAATGGTGATCCGATAATTACTGCAGCAAAATTAATTAAAGAAGGTAAGATAGTGGCAGTTAAGGGTATAGGTGGTTTTCATATTGCTGTGGATCCATTAAATGATGATGCTGTTTTAGAACTTAGGAAAAGAAAGAACAGATTAACACAACCTTTTGCTGTGATGGCTCTTGATCTGGATACCATTAAAAAATATGCAGTTATATCAGAAATTGAGAGAGATTTGTTAATTTCCTCGGAAAGACCTATTGTTCTTCTTAAAAAAAGAGATGATTTTTCTTTGTCCAAATATGTGTCCCCAGGGTTAGATAGAGAGGGTTTTTTTCTTTACTATACACCATTACATTATTTGTTACTTAATGAAATGCCACACCATGTTCTCATAATGACTAGTGGAAATAGGCATGAATTCCCGATGTGTATTTCAGAGGAGTGTATACGAGAACATCTTAGGAATATTGTAGATTATGTGCTTTATCATAATAGAAAAATAGTGAACAGAGTTGATGATAGTGTTGTAAGAGTTTCTTCTGGCAAAATTATGTTACTAAGAAGAGGAAGAGGTTATGCGCCGATGTGGATAAAAATAAGAAGAAGATTAAAATACCCTATCATTGCTGTAGGTGCAGAGCTTCAGAATGCTGGCGCTGTGGCTTTTGATGATAAAATAGTAATGACACAATTTATAGGAGATACTGACAAATTAGAAACTTTATATGAGTTAGAGAAATACCTAAATTTCTTTATAAAAACATATTCCTTAAAACCAGGAGCTATTCTAGCAGACAAAAATCCAACATATCAAAGTACTATACTTGCGATGAAATTTGCTGAAAAATTTTCAGCTGATTTTATTCAAGTTCAGCATCATTTTGCTCACGTATTAAGCGTTGCAGCTGATTATGGATACGATGAAGGAGTTGGCATAGCTATAGACGGTATAGGTTATGGTGACGACGGTAACGGATGGGGTGGTGAAATAATAAGGTTCTCTGGAATAAAGTACTTTAGAGAATATCACCTTAAATATGTTCCTTACGTTGGGGGAGACATAAATGCTCTTAGACCGGAAAGAATGCTGGCGCTAATACTTTCAACATTTATGAAATGGGATGAGATAAAGAAAATCGTTAAATTGAGAAATGAAGAGTTCTTAATTCTAGAAAAAATGAGCAAAAAACCCAATCTTATGACATCTAGTACTGGACGTGTTCTCGATGCTGCTTCTGCTTATTTGGGAATATGTAAATACAGAAGTTATGAAGGCGAACCAGCAATGAAACTCGAAGCTAGTGCAAGAGGAGGCAAAATACTTGATATGGAAATACCAGTCAAAAGCATTGAAATAGATACTACAGAAATATTTAAATGGCTTCTTGATAACAATGCGAGAATTAATGATACAGCTCTCACAATCCAATATAGGTTAGGAGAAGCCCTAATAAAAGCAGCACTTAAACTTAACCCACAAGTAGTATTTGTCTCAGGAGGCGCTGCAGTAAACGAATACATTCTCAAAGGAATAATGGATAATTCAGAAGGAATACCAATTCTCACACCTAGACGAATACCAGCAGGTGACGGAGGAATAGCATTAGGACAAGCATATTATTTAAGCCTTCGTGAATAATATATCATTTTAATAATTCTTTGTAGTATATCACACTTGTGGTATATATTCAAAATTATTTTTCATACACTTAAGATACGCTTTAAAATAATTAGCAAAATTTTGTCTAACAGCACATTGAACATCCCTTTCTTTTATTCTTGTAAGAGTGCTCTCCCAACATCCTTTAACAAAATGGGTTTAGATCGACAATAACTTTGTAACTAATATATTTTACAAAAATGCGACAAGAAAGCCCAGAACTTTAGTTCTGGGATGAATCGTCGATAGGCTTAAATAAACGCTTAAACAATGTTTTCTTGAGCGAGTCGCTCATGAAGGCTAAGAAAACCATTAAGGCAAAGGTTCTTGAACTACGCAGGGGTAAAGCAGAACTTCTCAAGCGTGAATACGAGAACTTTCAGAGATACCTTCATGGAGACAAGTCTGTTCCGCTTTATTCCGCTACAAAGCAGCAAGCCGATAGACTTCTGAGGCGGATTGGCAAGCCAAAGGAAGGAAAGGAATATCCGCTAATCCTTAGAAGGGACGTGTACAGAGCAGACACTAAGTTGACGCCTTATTGGCTCAAGATTCCAATTTATGGGGTTAGAGACGGAATAAACGTCCCTATAAAGACCCATGAACCAATAACTGATGACATGATTTGCAAAGAAGCTAAAATCGTTAGGCGAAAAGGTGAGTGGTTCGTCCACATAACTGTTGAAAAAGAAGTGGAGGAGAGAAACCCTAAATCAGCTCTAGCAGTTGATATGGGGATACGATGGATAGCCACAACAGTCAACTCAAGCAATCCAAAACCAAAATTTTATGGGAGAGAGCTTAGGAGGGTTAAGGGACACTTCTTCTACCTTAGAAGGTCTTTAGCTTTAAAGAGGGCCTACAGAACCATAAAGAAGATTGGGCGTAAAGAGAGAAGAGTGGTTAGCGATATCCTGCATAAGATTAGCAGAGCCATAGTAAACGAAGCTTTGGCGAACGACTCCATGATAGTTCTTGGAAAACTCAAGGGCATAAGACGAAACGGCAGAGGTAGGACCTTCAAAAGAAAGCTCAACAACGGATTCCCATATTATAGGCTGAGCCAATTCATAGAGTATAAGGCGAGATGGCGCGGAATCAAAGTCGTTAAGATAAGCGAAAGAAACACGTCCAAAACATGTCACAGATGTGGACTAGGGGGCTTCGAGTCGGAGGCCTCTTCAAATGCCCAAACTGCGGAATCCAATGCAACGCAGACTATAATGGGGCAACGAACATCCTTAAGCGGGCTATGGACTACATGTCCATGGCAGGGGCTGGTTTGACACAGCCCAGAACTCGGTATGATGAAGGCTTAAGCCTGAGGAACCGAGAATCTCCCGGCTTCAGCCGCGGAGAGTGTCAAATCAAACAATCATAACAGTTTCTTCCTTTATATTTTCAGGAACGATTCGCATAATACCAGTGAGCGAACTAAATAAAGTTGTAATAGATTTAATACTTCCTTTCGAAGTTTGTACATATTCTGACCGGCTACGTCCTAAATAGTAAGCTATCAAATATCTGCTTCCATTTTTAAATGTCTGATTTCTGTCATTGTTATTAAAAATTAAAAGCATGCTTAGGGTATGTATTTTTTAACATCATAATCAAATTAAAATTTACAAGGTCCTCGTTCTAACACAAAAGAATAAAATAGTTTAACTAGGTTTCTAAAAGTTATTAGCAAAATTTAAAAATGGTATTCGTTACCAGGTTTAAGTATTACAACTTTGGTTGTAAGTCTTCGATCCTCAACATATTTCTTGAAATCTTCAGGTTTACCCCACAAAACCGGGAAGGTACCGTAATGCATAGGTATTACGACTTCAGGTTTTATTAATTCAACAGCTTTGGCCGCTTCAATAGGACCCATTGTAAAATGTCCCCCAATAGGAAGCAAAGCAATTTTTGGTTTATAAAGCTCGCCAATAAAGCTCATTTCAGCAGTTAAGCCTGTATCACCAGCATGATATATTGTAGCCTCATTTCCAATAATCACAGCACCTGTGGGGACTCCGACAGAAGAACTGTGAGTGGCCGGGACTAACACTATTTTAATATTGCTAACAATAATTGGTCCACCAATATTACCACCAATCATCTCACCCTTAGCACCTTTATTAGACAAATGATTAGCAATTTCAAAAACTGAGACAACTTTAGCGGATGGATTTCTTTCTAAAATTTCCAAAACGTCACCAACGTGATCATCATGGGCGTGAGTTATCACTATTAAATCAACTGATTCTATATCCTTAACTTTTACCGGGGAAAGCGGATTTGAAACCCATGGATCAATTAATATTTTCTTTGAATCCAATGATAATTCAAAGGATGCGTGACCATACCAACGCACATAACCCATAATACACACCTTACCCAATAGAAGTAACTCAGAAAATAAAAACTTTTCTTAGAAACATGAATATATACAAGAGAAATATAAAGTAATAAAGTAATTTGACAACAAACTTTATCCTTTAGGATGAGAGCCAGAGTCAAGCCAAAATGATGTTGTATTAAACAATTAGATGGCTCAGACCGGGAACCTTTAATCACGCATCATTTTTCTTTTATCTTCATCATCGCTAGTACTATATAGTTTTGATATGTTAAAAAGTTAATGCTTTTCATTATCTTATCAGTGAGATGCTCCATGACTGAGGAGAGGAGTTTCTAGTGTTCGCCTGGAGCTTTAAGCTTTACCACATCTTCTGGTTCGGAGAGCTCACCACTCACTCATCCCATTCTTAAAAATTTTAAACACTAAGATTTTAATGAGATGTTCTCTCACAGGAGAACGTGTATAAACATACACATGTCTTGATAATTTGTTCATTCATTCCACAGTTGAGGCACGTGGGTTTTCTGAGCACCTTTTTTATAAAATTTTCACGTCATTTAACGGAGATATTAATCGTTGTCTATAATTTTTCTATTGAATATGTTTGTTTTTGTGTGTTCGGTTTATCACCCCATGTAAATATGATATCTGCCCAATTTATTGCTTCTATTTCGCTTGTAAAATCATTGTATTCCGATATTTGTGGATCGTACTTTCTTATTTCATAATTGCTTACGTTTTTTAATGTGTGTATAATTTTCAGTATTGGGCTATTTATCGCGTATTTTGAGTTTGGTTTAAACCCATATCTGTAAAATAGTATTTTCTTAGCGTTTTGTGATTTTATGATTTGTATTATTTTTTGTACGTAGTATTCTGGTTGTTTTTCGTTTATCTCTATTGCATATCTTAGCATTTGGGAGTTTATCTCTTTTAATAAGAGTAAGCTATCTTTCGGTATGCATGATCCACCCGCATATGGGCTTGGATAAAACGGCATATAACCAAAGGGCTTTGTTGCTGCTGCATTAATAACTTTTCTTATGTCTATTCCTAATTTATCAAATCCTTGCTTTAACTCGTTTATGAATGATATATTTATGAGCCGAAAAGCATTTTCTAATAATTTTGCTGCTTCTGCAATTTCTATATTATCTACTACCGTTACTTGTAGCTTTAATGTTTTCGCATATAACTTAAACCCTTGATTTGTGCTGTTCGGTCCTATACCACCAAGTATCCTTGGTATTGTTTCTATGTTATGCACAGTATCGTCTGGATTGAGGCGCTCTGGTGCATGTACTACTAACAATTCTTTATCAGGTTGTAAACCTGTTTTTTCCTTAATGGGATTTACTATTAATCTTTCTGTTCCTGCAGGAAATATTGTAACCTCTGAGGAAATTAATGTATATGGTTGTAAATGCTTTGCTAGTTCGTTAACTACACTAATTAATGGTGTGAAATCTAAGTCATCATTCTTTAATGTTTGCACTGCTATTATTATGTAATCAACATTCTTGATTGCTAAATAATCTGTTGTTGCCGATATTTTATTCTTCGTTTTCTCCCAGTTCTCAAGTATGAATTTTTCTCTTATATGAGGTATTCCTTTATTAATCTGGTCAACTACTCTTGGGTTTATATCGATCACTGTCACTTCTAACTCATGTTTTGCTCCCAATACAGCAACGTTCATTCCGACAAAACCGCCGCCGATGACCGCTAGCTTTTTCATCTAATTCACCTTATATTTGCCAGTAATCGTTCATAAATAAATGTTAGTAAACTTTGTGATTTTTTAAACATAAGAGTTTTAGAGCTATCTTTATTAAAATTTACCTGCTACTAATTTTCTTTAATGAATGATATTTAACTTTGACGGCGGGGAGTCCCCATCCGTAGGGGTGGGGATGAAAGCTGAAAAGTTTATATGTAGTCTTTTATAATCTATTATAAGGGATTATAATGAAATCTACTATCGCCGTGTCTAAAGAAGTGAAAGAGAAGCTTGATAGATTAAAGGTTCATCCAAGGGAAACTTACGAAGATGTGATAAAAAGGTTGATTGAGAGATGGGAAAAATCCGAATAGCCTACAAGTTCAGGCTTTACCCAAACAAAAGCCAAGAAGAAAAGTTACTTGAAACTCTGAAGATATGCAGACAGACCTATAACTACTTTTTAACCCAATGGAATGGAAAGGATAAAATACCAAGCAGAATTAAACTTCAGTCTCAGCTACCTAAACTGAAGAAGGAAAAACCTGAGTTGAACAGGGTCTACTCAAAAGTTTTGCAGATGGTTCTCCACCAGCTATACTCAAACCTAAAAACATTGTCAAAGCTAAAGAAGAACGGCAAAAAAGTTGGACGGTTGAGGTTCAAGGGCAAAGGTTGGTATAAAACGTTCGTCTACAACCAGTCAGGCTTCAAACTGGTGAAGACTGGAAAAAGGTTTGACATTTTACGCTTGTCAAAGATTGGGGATATTCCAATAAGGGCTCATAGATTAGTTGAGGGAGAAATAAAGCAAGTTGTAATCAAAAAGTATAGTTCTGGTAAATGGTTTGCTTGCGTATGCGTAGAGAAGGAAAATGAATCTATCAAGAGAGAGCCTAAAAATGTTGTAGGTATTGATGTCGGAGTAAAACACTTTCTCACGGACAGTGACGGAAGGCAAATAGAGAATCCGAGATTCTATGAGAAAACACTTAGAAGGATAAGAGTTCTTCAGCATTGGCTTTCAAGGAAAAAGAAAGGTTCAAAGAATCGAGAAAAACAAAAAATAAAGCTTGCCAAAACCTATGAGAAACTCGTAAACCAGAGAAACGACTTCCTACACAAGCTTTCAAGATTCTACGTGGATAACTATGACGTTATTTGTGTTGAAAAACTAAACATAAAAAATATGGTTAGAAACCACAACTTAGCCCAAAAAATATTGGATACTTCTTGGGGAAAATTCCTTCAACTGCTCGAATACAAGGCTGAAAGCGCCGGTGTTCGGGTGGTGAAGGTGAGCCCGAGAGGTACATCTGAAGGGCTAAGCTATGAAAATCCCTATAGGGATTGGATATCGGCGAATAGAATAAAAATGCGGGGTTGGGACAGCCCTAAGACGCCTGCTAAGATGAAGCCTCTACTGGTAGAAATACCAGCAAGCCTCATCGTTGAAGCAGGAAGCCCCTTGCGAAAGCGAGGGGTAGTTCACATTCGCACATAATCTTTTGGTTCAATTTTCTGCAATTTTCTAAATAAAAATCTCTAAATAATTTCTTGGACAATGCTGGTAAGTTTTTGTTTTAATCGTTTTTGCATAATTCAGTTAACTGAAAACCTTATTTTACTCCTTGAAACACCGTCAAGGATGTTAGTTTGATCTCAGTTTGCAGATTTGATGCTTGAAAGGAGTATATCAGAAACACTTATATGTTATTAAGTTTTAATGAAAATTATGTATAAAGATCTTAGAGATTTGTTAAGTAGTTTTGAAAGGGAAGGGTTGCTTAAACATGTGAAAGTTAGCGTTGATCTTAATTTAGAGTTAGCTGAGATTTTAAGACGTGTGATGTATAAGAGAGGGCCTATGCTTTTATTTGAAAACATTAAGGATTATCCCAATTGGAGGATAGCTGGTAATATGTTTGGTAGTATTGAAATGGTTAAGAAAGCTCTTGATGTTAATGATCTAGAAATTATAGGTAAGCGTTTCCTTGAACCACTAATGCAACCTTTACCAATGGGGATGTTAGATAAACTCAAGACATTACCTGAATTTTTGTCTTTTTCTAAGTATTTACCAAAGAAAGTTAGATCTGGTCCTGTTAAAGATGTAAAGATTGATGGTGAAAAAGCTATGTTTGATCTTTTACCAATACCAAAAATTTGGCCTAAAGATGGTGGTAAGTATATTACTTATCCTTTAGTTATAACTAGAGACCCTGAAACTGGTATTAATAACATGGGTGTTTACAGAATGCAAGTTCTTGATAGCAAGAGGGCTGCGATGCATTGGCAAATCCATAAAAGAGGGGCATTAGCTTATCAGAAAATGAAGGAGTTAGGTAAAGAGAGGATTGATGTGTCAATTGTTATCGGAGCTGACCCTGGCACTATGTTTTCTGGTGTTGCACCTGTGCCTTATCCTATCGATAAGCTGCTTTTTGCTGGCATTGTTCGTGGTGAGGGCTTAGAAGTTGTGGATTCCGAAAACTCTGATATTCCGGTTCCCGCAAGAGCTGAACTCGTTCTTGAAGGGTATGTCAGTACTAATGAGTTAGTTATGGAAGGCCCGTTTGGAGATCATATGGGTTATTATACACCACCTGAACAATATCCAGTATTCCATCTAGAAACCATAACTATGAGATACGATCCGATATATTATGTCACTGTTGTTGGAAAACCACCTTTAGAGGATGCTTGGATCGGTAAAGCTATTGAACGTGTGTTCCTCCCGATCATTAGAGTACTATTACCTGAAATTGTGGATATAAATCTGCCCGAGTATGGATTATTTCAAGGTTTAAGTATTGTTTCTATCAAAAAGCGGTATCCTGGTCATGCACGTAAAACCATAATGGGACTTTGGGGTCTTGGGCAGTTTTCTCTTACGAAAATGATAATTGTTGTTGATCATGATGTGAACGTACATGATATAAATCAGGTAATTTATAGTCTAGCCACTAATGTTGATCCAGCTAGGGACGTGATAATTGTTAATAATGCTGTCACTGATGTTTTAGATCCAGCGTCCACCATAATTGGAATCGGTGGTAAGATTGGAATAGATGCCACCAAAAAACTGCCAGAAGAATGTGGAAAAGTATGGCCTGAACCTGTTGAACCTGACGTTGAAACTGTTAAACTTGTTAATGAACGATGGAAAGAATATGGTATAGAGTAGGTGATATAGCCATGAACGAATTAGAAGAGGCTGAAACAATTTTAAGAGAAGTTTTCGGATTAAACAAGTATGAATCCAAAGTATACCTAGCATTAATAAGAGGTGCAAGAATGCCTAAACAAATTTCTAAACTCTCCAATGTTCCTATGCCAAGAATATACGACACTTTAGCAAGTTTAGAAAATAAGGGGTTTGTAGTTAGAGCTGACGATGGATACACCCCTTTGAATCCAGACACTATCTTTTCAATAGCTAGTAAGAAACTCAAATCTGAGCTGGAAGAAAAAATAGATTTGATGAAAAAAAGTACTGAAAGACTTTCAAAGATTTTCGGCAAATACTTCTTGCCTTCTTATGAAGGAGAAATAATTATATTAAGAGGACTCCCAGTAATTGTTGAACATTTTTCGCAACTGCTTTCAAAAGCTAAAAATGTTATTCTTCTAATAAGAAAATCAATTGAAGTAAAAGAGTTTTTTAAGCAACAAGTAATTAAGTTAAGCGGAAAAGGATTACCCCACATAAGAGCATTATTACACAGTGAGATCAGTCTTAATAAAGATGATATAGAGTTAGCATCAAGCTTAGGTGTTGAGCTAAGAAAGAGTAACGATGTCATGTTTGATATGATGATTATCAATGATGACATCTTCGTGATGGGAGTTCCAGACCCCATGTTAGAGAACATTACTGAAAAAGCAATTGCAATAGTTATAAAAAATAAAGTTTTTGTATCAGCACTAAAAAGTTACATCGAAGAACGCTGGCTCTCGGCCGACAAATACTAACCTTAAGCTACTATTTAGTTAACTTATAGTGAAAAATCTTCTAAAATTCTCCTCCAATCACCAGTTAATTATTAAACAAGTTCATTAAATATTCTTCTGTAGTGCTGCTTTGAGGTTATAACTTATGCAGATGAATTCAGCAATATTGATAAATATTTAAATATAGGTCATCGTTACCATTATTTGGTGGTAATATGAAGCTAAAAGCAATCATATTTTTGTTTATTTTTGTTACAATAATTGTGAGTATTATGATAGTAAATGATGTGCTTTTTGTGAACAGGGTTACACAGATTAATATTGGTGTGCTTCCTATTGAGGATTCAGCGCCCATAATAATTGCCCAGAATGAAAAATTATTTGAGCAAGAGGGATTAAACGTTAATGTTACACTCTTTACGTCTGCTAGAGATCGTGATATTGCACTGGAAAGCGGTAAAATTCAAATAGCTGTGTCAGATCCCATCACGAGCACCATTCAATTTGCTCAGGGACTCCCTATAAGAATTGTATCAGTACTGTGGGGTGGATATCAGAATCAAAGCGTATTCTATATACTTTCACCGCCTAACTCTACAACCAAAACATTGCATGAGATAAGGCAGATTGGCATATCGAAAACAACTATAATAGAATATGTTACATACAGATTAATTCAGATGTCTGGAGAAGATCCCAATAATTATGAGTTTATCAATGTTCCAAGTATACCAATACGATACCAACTTCTTATGACTGGAAAAATAGAGACCGTAACATTACCTGATCCGCTTGCAAGCTTAGCGATAATGAAAGGAGCTCATGTTCTTGCATCAACTAAAGCGTACAATAAATCAATTACTATGAGTGTGCTAATTGCTAATAATAATTGGTTAGTAAATAATAGAGAGGTTATGGTAAAGTTCTTAAAAGCAATAAATAAAGCAATAAAGTTAATTATTTCAAATCCAAGCAAATACAATGACCTTATTACAACATTTATCAAGCTCCCTGAAGAACTTAAACCCTATTACAGAATTGGATACTGGACAGAACTTAGCGTATACCCGAAAGATAATTTCAAAGATGTTTTGGACTGGCTCTTGTTAAAAAATTATATAACTAAAACTGTTAATTACAATGATTTTGTTGATACAGAATTGGTGTTGAACGCACGATGATAAGGGTTCGAGAATTAAGCGTTAATTATGGTCCGTTAAGAGCTTTAAGTAGCATTAGCATTGATGTAATGAAAGGTGAAACTGTAGCTGTAGTTGGGCCCAGTGGTTCAGGAAAAACGACATTGATAAAAGCGCTAGCTGGTTTAATAAATTATAAAGGTGTTATTGAGATTGGCGGAGAGCAGGTAAAGTGTCCTAGAAAAGATGTTGCAGTAATTTTTCAGGAAAATAATCTTTTACCATGGTATACAGTAAGACAGAACGTACAGCTTGCGCTAAAATTTAATAATCCTAATAATGCAAATCCCAAAAAAGTAGATGAGATATTAGCACATGTCGGTCTTAAAGATTTTAGTAATTATTATCCGTCACAACTAAGCGGCGGAATGAAACAAAGAGCAGCATTGGCACGCGCACTCGTTATTGAACCACAAGTTCTTCTTTTAGATGAACCGTTTTCTGCTCTTGACGCATTAACTAGGGAGCAAATGCAAGATATAGTCATGAAGATGTGGTCACAGTTAAGGTTTACTATGCTAATAGTAACCCATAACATTGAAGAGGCTGTTTATATGGGAAAAACAATATACGTATTCACAGAGAGACCTGGAAGAATTAAAGCTGTAATACAAAATAAAGGAACAGGAACGAATGAGTATAGAGATACAGATGAGTATTATAAAGTGGTGAAGCATGTCAGACAAATTATCAATCAATAAGTATAAGTTAATAGCATATTTCACCTCATTTACTACTATAGCAGTATTATGGTGGATTATATCAATAACTTTACGAATTATTTTTCTACCTGATCCATTAAGCGTGATAAGCTATACTATTAATTCCATATCATCAGGAAAAATAATACCACATATAATAGCTAGTCTCTTCAGGGTCATCATTTCTATCATAGTAGCAGTTTCGGTAGCTCTATTTTTAGGCCTTGTTTTGGGTTATTATAATAAGTTAGATGCGTTATTTACACCATTAATCATGTTATTGTATCCAATACCACATATTATCCTTTTACCAATTTTAATTTTGTGGTTAGGACTTGGTAATGCTAGTAAAGTAGCATTGATATCAATAATTATATTTTTTCCACTGTTTATTCAGATAAGAGATAGCGCAAGGCGTATGGCAAAAAATTACGTTGACTTATTATTAGCGATGGGGGCTAAAAAATATGAACTCATAAGATATGGAACATTACCAAGCACTCTACCATCCTTATTGACAGCTTTAAAGATTGCATCAAGTACAGCATTTGCAGTACTCTTCATAGTGGAATCAATTGCATCGAGCGATGGATTAGGATATTTAATAATAGATGCATGGCAAAGAGTGAGTTATATTGAAATGTATTCAGCAATAGTTATAATGGCATTGTTAGGCATGTTGTTTTATACATTCTTCAGTGTATTAGAACATATGTTCTGCAAGTGGATTAACCACTAAGCTAGTAACCATAATTCGGAATAAAACGCATCTCATGAGCAAACTTGATATAACTTTATTTATGCCGGGTAATAGTTAATAGTGAGGTTATACCTGTGCGAGCAAATCTAATAGTGAGCATATTCGGTTTACATGCATTTGATGATGATGGGAAGAATATTGCAAATCAAACTTTCAAAGGTAAGCCTGAAGAAATCGCCGAAAAACTTTTAAAACTTAATGAAGGAGAGCCAATAGAAGAATTATCCCAAATTCTTGATACGTTAACCAAAAATAATATAAATGATCTAGTAATTCCAAATGAATCATTAGGAAAAGCAACAAATGCGCTTTCGTTTAAAGGTTCACTTTCAATCAATAGAAATATTGCAAGATTAAATTCAGTGATTAAAGATTTAGCACTCAAATCTGGATGGATAAACACAATGGAGGAATACTTCTCAATTAAACGAGCTATAACATTAGAGATGAGCAGAATCTTAATCAGAAAAGCACAATCAAAACGTGATCAAAGCATTCTTCAAGCTATAAATGCGATCGATGAAATTAATAAAACTGTCAATAACATAGTAGGTAGGATAAAAGAATGGTACGGACTTTATTTTCCAGAAATTAATAATATCATACGGGACAACGAATTATATGTAAAGCTCGTGCGTGATATCGTTTATAGGGAGGATTATAATAGCGATAAATTAAAAAATCTAGGATTAAAACCAGACCTAATAGATAAGCTTGAAAAATCTGCAAACACCTCTGTAGGTGCAGAACTAGCAGATGAAGATCTAGAAACCATCAAAAAACTTGCTGAAGAAGCTATTAGAATGTACGAGATGCGATCAGAGCTCGAAAAATATGTCGATAATGCAATGAGTGAGGTAGCACCAAACATTAAAGGTTTAGTAGGACCAACGATAGGAGCCAGATTAATAGCACTAGCTGGAGGATTAGAAAAACTGGCAAAAATGCCCTCAAGCACAATACAAGTTCTGGGCGCAGAGAAAGCATTATTTAGAGCACTAAGATTCGGTTCAAAACCACCAAAACATGGAGTAATATATCAATATATTATAGTACACACATCACCAAAATGGCAACGTGGCAAAATTTCAAGGGCACTAGCTGGAAAATTATCAATAGCAGCAAAAATAGACTTCTTCAGTGGAAGAGATGTAAGCGAACATTTAAAGAAGGAACTCGAACAAAAAATTAATCTCATTAAAAAAACTGCAGCAGCTCCTCCAATTAAGAAAATTGAAAAAGAAACAAAAACACAACCGCGCATCAAAGAACGCCCACAAAAGTTTAAAGGGAAAAAGAAAAGATAAGTAGGTGAGAAAAATGGTGACAGTTGAACCTCACGAACGCTTCTCTGGCATATATTGGATTACACTTGAAGATGGAATACGAAGATTAGCTACAATTAGTTTTGCACCTGGCATTAAAGTTTATGGTGAAATTACGGTAAACATTGGGGATAAGGAATATAGAGTGTGGAATCCTTATAGAAGCAAGCTAGCGGCATCAATATTAAAGGAAGTAAGCCTAATGCCGATTAAACCAGGTTCTAAGGTTCTTTATCTTGGTGCATCCACAGGAACGACAGTAAGCCATGTATCTGATATAGTGGGAGATCAGGGTATCGTTTATGCAGTAGAATTCGCACCTAGAGTTGCTAGAGAGTTGATTGAAAAAGTTGTAAAATACAGAAGTAATGTAATACCCATCTATCAGGATGCTACACAACCACATAATTATAGTGCACTTCTTGATGAAGTTGACATCATATATTGTGACATAGCACAACCACAACAAGCTAAACCATTAGCAGATAATGCAGATCTATACTTGGCTGATGGAGGTTCAATCATGTTAGCAATAAAAGCCATGAGCATTGATGTCACAAAAGAACCCAGCGAAACTTATAAAAAAGAAATGAAAATACTCGAGCAAAGAGGATTCAACATAATAGACGCTATACATTTAGAACCATACGATAAAGATCACGCTATGATTACTGCAAGATATTCAAGAAAATCATCTTAAAACGCTAATTACTTCATTATAATCTTCCTCCTAACTCATCGGTTTATTATTGTGTATCCTCGAAAGACCTGTAATAATTAGAGAAAAGCACTAATCTTCACTGAAGTTTCTGTTATTACATAATTGCACATTGAATACTGTATTATTAAGTTTTCAACGAAAAACTCTCTTTAATCATACACTTTTTGTATATTTGTTAAATATTTAAGTTTTCTATAAAAGGTTTATAAATATTCAAAACTATTAGTCTAACGTGATAACGATTATAAAAATGTTATCCGAAGAAATAGGACCTAGAGGTGCTGGATCAAAAGAAGAGAGAAAAGCAGCGGAATATATATTAAAGAGTTTTGAGGAAAAAGGATTAAAAAGTAAATTTATTGTTTTTAAAACAATTCCAACGTTCTCATATACATACATATTAGTTTATTCATTAGCAATACTTGGAATTATAATAACGGTTATGAGTAGCATCATAGGTATTATCCTAATGTTCATCTCTTTTATATTAAATTTACTTGAGGAGGAAATTTATATTCCAATCTTAACTAGGACACTTTCAATCCTTGGAAGAGAAAGTAGAAATGTTATAGGAATATTAAACGAGGGAAAAGAGAAAAAAATAGCGATAATCGCACATTATGACAGTACAAAAGCATCATATTCATTCCATCCTAAGAGAGTAGGAACTTTAAAAACAACAATAAGGTTAAATTTTCTATCGTTAGCGCTTATCAATGTGCTTGCTTTGGTAGGATATTTTACGGGATACCTTAATGGTTTATTTTATTGGTTATTAATTATTAGTATACCTTTATTTGTATCACTAATAGTTCTAATGCACAGAGAAATATTTCATAAATATGTTCCAGGAGCTAATGATAATGCTTCAGGAGTTGCTGTTTTAATAGATTTGATAGATAAGCTAAAAACATCTGATAAAGAAATTTGGTTTATTGCTACTGGAAGTGAAGAAGCAGGCATGATTGGGATGTATAACATGTTAAAGCACTTAAAAGGATTCTACATAATAAATATAGATAACATTGGTGCGGGTAGACTCTATTATACTAAAAAGGAAGGCATCATAATTAAATACCAATGTAAAGGAAGATTAAAAGAAATTGCAGACGAAATTGGTAAAAAATTTAAAATCGAGCCTGTAGTTTATAGTTTGCTTCCTACAGACGCAACACCTGCGATTAGAAGAGGCTTTACTTGTATCACCATCATAGCATTAGATAATAGAGGCATTCCAGAAAACTATCACTGGTATAATGACAAGGCAGAATATATAAAAGAAGAAAACCTAATAAAAGCCAGAGACTTTGTTCTAGAAATTGTGAACAAGATATAATCTCTTTCACATGATTATCACAACATTTTTGATATACTAAGGTTTCAATTTAATCAGCATGATACAAATCTACAACCTAAATGTACTACCATTAATACTAAAATTGTATTCATTATGATTCTTGTTATGAAAGTTAAGGTAATGAAAATATCTATTCGTACTTTTAATAAACCACATATGAGCGAAAATAGTTCCACTGGTAAAAATGGAATAATCCCAAATATAGTGTAGATAACCCATCCATATTTATTCCATAATCTAATAGCTGTATTGAGTTTCTGAACTGATACTCTCTTTACAACGTAGGCTCCTCCTAAATAATATGCTAAAGCGTAATTAATGATCATACCAATAGTAGATCCTATAGAAGCAACTAAGATGAGGGGGAAAAGAGACATTCCAATGAGCGCCGCACCCATTATTAATACTGGGCTTCCTAAAGGTATTACTGTGCCACCTATTATTGTCACTAGTAAAACACCTATGAGACCATAGTTTATAATAAAGGTACGAGTGTCTAAAAATAATTGAGAATTAACAGGCCAAAAATTTTTAAAGAACGAAAATATAACAAAAAGTATAACAACTATTACTATTATGAAACCAACCTTCACATTTTTGAGATAACTTGTCAAATTAATCATAATAAACTTCTCATTCATTACACTTCACTACACTTATCGTGAAACAGTAATTTATTTTTTCACCATTAATTTTATTTAACTTAGAAGCAACAAAAACTTAAAAAAAATAAGAATTATTAAATTTTTAATCCAAAGAATGTTACTCCAATCGCTAAAAACGCAAATGTAAACCAAAAGATAACGCCTATTAACAATAGAATTCTTATCAATATTGAGGGTCTTAAAGCTTTAGGTAACCATTTAGAATTAATGTATATTGTTGCTAAACCTGTAACGCCAAGTACTATATTTGACATATTTGCAACAAGTAATATCCAAATTAAAGGTTGTATTTTGAAACCGTATGTGAGGACAAAAGCAAAAATAGCCCACAAAACTATTACCGTCAATATGATATAATAAAGTTTTCTTATATCATTCCCAGTCCATTTTCTAATCTTATCACTTGCTTGCCATGTCATATCAACTAATGTTCTTGTTATCATATCAGTACTACCCAATTGTGTACTGAAAAGTATCCAAAAACCAGCTAACAATGCAGCAGCCCATCCTATAGGTCCAAATTTTGCTGCTAAAGTGTTGCCTTGATATGCAGCGACCCCCCAAGCAGGAAGTCTTGTGCCGCTTGGAATTAAAGCCAATGCTAAAGCATTAGGAAGATACATTCCTATGAAAGCACCTAGAGTGAAAATTCCAACTATATCTATTATTGAGAGTTTTCTCCATACACTCCATTTTCTGAGATTTTCTTCCGTTACTTTGAAAACTTTTCCAGTAGGTGACACACTAATTTTTTTACCTTTAATTAATGTTGGGATTGCTCCAACTTTTGCTCCCATCGCAAAACCTTTATCTCTATAATAGTTACTAACAGTGGTATTATTTAATCCGCCCGCGCCTGCGTAACCAGCAAGCGCTCCAAGAAGTATTATGCTAGCACCTGGTGCTAAGTAACCGAATGTGAAGAATCCTATAAACGTATTTAACGCTACATTACTAGGCACTACTAATGCATCTATTATTATCAGCATTCCTATTATCAAAAATATCATTACCCACTGAGCTAATTCGAGTGCTCTTTCAACAACTCCACCAACCGAAACTAATCCTACACAAATAAACAAAAGTATGATGCCGCTAACCATAACTAAGAAGGCTTCAGCATCACCAGGTATTTTTCCTATAAATGCAGCAGTAAGAGCTGTAGCAGCAGCAAAAGCCCATGCAGGCCAAGCTCTCTCCAATATTGAGAGAATTGTTAAGAATGGAGCCCAAAATGTTTTACCTGGTGGCAATCTCATCATACCATTGAAAATAGGTTCTCCAGAATACATAGTATATCTGACCATTTCTAGATTTAGGATTGTTTGGAGAAGTATAGATACTGTGGCTATCCAAAGTATAAAAGGACCATAGAGTATTGTGCTACTTGGACCTATTAACCACTCTCCACTTCCTATTGAAACACCTAAAACAATTGCACTAGGACCTATTATTCTTAAAACACCTCGTAAGTTTAATTGAGGAGGATCTGGAAGTTCATCAACTTCAACTTCAGGTCCAACACCAAGCTTAACTTTTTGTGACTCCATATAAAATAAGAGCTTATTTCTTGTATTTATTTTTTTGATATAAGTTTATATAGGTATCTTTGTTTAGTCTCAAGGGATCCTGTGTGAATAAAAGTAAAATCTTGTTTAGTATAATGATGACTCTGAGTTTATGTTAATAAACTAGTAGTTATTAGAATACTTGATATTAGATATGAAGTCATTTATGGTTAATTAATAAAACAGTAGTAATTATTTATTAAATAAAACATATGCACAAAAATTGTTTATAATAATATTAGGAGTATAAGATGTTTAGTATCAAAAATAACTGTGGCATAATTTTAATAGATTTTTTGTGGGTTGAGGAGTGTGAAGAATAATCTTATGGTATTGTGGTATTCTTTGGATTTTGACATATGTTCTAGGATTCTACCTTCTACTTCAGAAACGAATTCTTCTGTAAACTTTGCAGGTAGCATTACTAAACTATCAACAAGGTCTAGTGCTATAGGTAAGTTTGTTGCATCGTTAAACATGTTTTCTTGTCCTAGGAATTCTAGTAGTTTCTCTACAGGTATTGAGGAGGGGAATTCTATTTCGCAAGGAGGCAAATCTCCATAAAACTTTACTTGGACTCTTCTCATGTCATCTATAATATTTTTCTGAATGTTGAGTGCCTTGAATGGTGAGTAAACTTTTTCCTTGGCTTCTTCGATAAGGTTTTCTTCAGGTCTATTTTCATGTGATCTTATTGAAATCAAAAAAGCGATTTGGGTGTATAATTGCACAGGATAATCTCCGATTAGATCATGATAGTTAAACATTGTTCTCTCGTGCATGATGTGTGAAAGTATTAACTTATCTATTATTGTTGTGAAAATGTTACTACTCTTTTCTTTGAGCGCCAAATATCCACCTAAAGCTCTTGTATGACTCCTCTTTATAACACTAATGACTTTTCCGCTTGTCTTTAACTTCTCAGTAATATCCAATATTTCCTTAACCTTCTTCTCCTCTTCTGCACCATAGAGTCCGACTTTTTTCATTCTTTGTACAGTATATATAAACCCGTAAAAACTACCATCTAATATTAATAAATCACATTTATCAAGTGCTTCTAATGCCAGTTTCCTCTCAATATATGTTGATAATATATCAAAATAGTACTTACTTTTATCTTGAGATAGCGCTTGTTTTCTTCTAAAAACGCCTACACCGAAATCCTCATTTCTTTTTTCAGCTCCCTTTAAGAACACTATACCTCCAGCAATCAAACCATATCTAATACCTAAACGTTCACTTAACCTCGGCGATCTTGAGCTGTCCACTGCAGCAATGGTAAAAACTTTGTTATTTGTATTCAACGTATGTGTGTAAGGTTCTATAAGACTCCTCAAAGACTCTAATTGATTTTTTAGGTTTGATATCTTTGATGCCAAATCTTCAGCTTCTTCACTAGCTAATTCAAAAAATTTATGTTGAAGATCTTGGGGTAATTTTATCCATTCTATTGTTTCTTTCTCCATAACTCTCACTCTGGAGGTTTATAAGTTATGAGTAATGGTACTGGTGACAGATTCATAGCACCTGAAAAGTAAAATTTACCAGGATTAAGTTGGAGCATGTGATCAGGTGTAATACCATAAGGTGATAACCATTCTGAAGCTCCACCTTCACCGCCAGCATCAAGTGGATGAATTCGCCCAAAAAAGTGCGTGTTAAGATTTCTTCTAACAGAGGCGTTTATGCCTATTTCACCCTTAATACCCTGAGCGATGAGCGTTAAATTAAGCATTCTTTTCCTTCCTAACGCAGCCAAATTCTTTATCGTTTCTGTGGTTTTTTGTTGTAAGCCACTAGGTGACCATGGAGCGTACTGCGGAGCTTCATCAATTACTAAAGCAGTATTTACATTATCTCCTTTTTCCATCAATTTATAAAGATAATTAGCAAGTGTGCTAAAGAAACTTAGTTTAGCCTCAGTTGGCAAACCACTCATATCTACAACAAGGATGTGCTTCTCTTCTTCAAATTTTTTAAGAAACTCTTCCACACTAATAGTCCCCATTACTGGATGTAAATCTGTATTCTTAAGTCTGCGAAAAACTCTATTTTCAGCCCTCATAGCGTAGTTTCGCCATCTCTTATCTTCTATAGTTTTAATATAATTATCAACATGATTTTTAAGGCCATTGTATAATATTTCATGCGCTTTTTCTGGATCATTCTTGATTGCGTTTTCAACTTTTTCCCTCCAATTAACTATAAATTCATCAAATGCGGCCTCAATGTTATTATTCTCGGCAAAACCGTTCGTTTTTTCTTTAAAATAACTTAAAACAGATTCTTCATCGAGCGACATATCAGTTATATTCATTATTTCAACATTTTTTAAATTTTTATAATAAGGTACATAATCGGTTCCGCTCCAATCAAGTATTAATACTTTATAACCTGCTCTAATATACAAAGGTATGAGTACATAACGTGCAAACCAAGATTTACCACTACCAGTACTTCCATAGATTCCCACATGGTAAGGTATGAACGCCCTATTTACAGGTATTTTCCATTTTTCATGTCTATCGAGAAATGCATCCAACCACAAAACATCCACACCTTTGCTCATTAATTCAAATGGATTGTCATTATCATCAAGCAAATAAACAGGTGACCGAGGCTTTATTATCTTTCTATTCGGTTCTACACCGTTATTTGTGATAATACCTATAGGTTGAACAGAAAATGAATACACTTCTCTGGCACCAGAAGGCTCACCGCCATATTTCATGTAAGCGATATCAGGTCTATATGACGTATGATCTAAAAATTCATTCTTACCTAAACCTTCCCTAAAAACACCTAATATTTGATCATCATCATGCCCACCATTCTTAATAATAACTAACTCTTCAGAGACTATCTCATTTTCTAAATCTTTTAATAAAATTGCTCTGCTTTTCGTTTCAGTAGAACCATCAGCAATTCTTCCAATAAGTTTCAAAATTTTTCACCATCATAATATTATCAATTATCAAGATAATAAATATTTCTATGTCATAGTTTCCTAACCATACAAATACACTATCGAGGATAAATTGTTGTTTAGTATTAACTCTGAGTACTTGACTAACTTTCTTATAATGCTTCTTAACATCAAACAACTTACGAACATGTATTATAAATTCATCTATTCGGAAATTACTATACTATATACCTAAAAATTGATATAGATAAGAAATTGAGCTTAAATAAAAAAGAAAGATTATAGCCCGGATTGTTTATACAGTTCTCCTACTTTTTTAGCGAAGTCCCATCGTTTATTTACGTAGTCCCAGTTTATTATCTTAAAGAAATTGTCGACATATGGTTTTCTACTTGTGCCGTAATCTATAAAATATGCATGTTCGAAGACATCAAGACCTAGGATGGGTATGCACATTGCAGTAAAACCTATATTCTGTAGGTCGATTAAGTAATTATGGAGCCTGTGATCACTGAGATCATATACTAACCAAGCCCATCCTCGGGCAGCCATAGCAGTAGCTTTGAAATCTTCAACCCACGCCTCAAACGATCCAAAATCTTTTTTGATTTGTTCTACTATTTCACCTTTAGGTGTGCCATCACCGCCGTAAATCGTATTAAACCAGATCTCATGGAAAATCATACCGTTTACATTGAATGTCTCCTGTCGTTTCAGCTCGCCATATTCAGAATACGTTGCTGCAGCCTTAGACCTGTCCGCAGTCTTTAATTTTTCCTCGATTTCATTCCTCTTATTAACATAGCCTTGATATAGTTTATAATGTTCCTGGTTCGTCTTTATGGAGATCCCAGGTATTTCTTTTTCAAGTGGAAATGTTTTTGTTTTATGTATCCCATTCGTCATGGCTTATCGTGATATACAAAACTAAAGAGAAATATTAATTTATCACATTCTCATGAAAATTTAATAAGAAAATATTGCATCAAATTTATTAAAAGCTAAAGCAAGATGTATTATTTCTTATATTACTTCAGATCTGTTTTGTGATTTTAGATTTAAATGTTAAACCAGTAAATATTATTATTGGCATTAGACCACTAAACAGTGCCAAAAACATTTCATTAAGAAGCGCTGTGTAATATAAATATGCAACGCTCCAATCAGGAAATGGAAATTTAACAGTAAAACCATAGATAGAGCTCATAATTAATATAGGTATAGAAGATATGGTCATAATGACAAACAATGGTGAGAGAAATAAAATCGCATGCTTTTTATATTTAACATTAAATACTATTATCATTACTAACGAAGACATAATAATAGATAATAGTGTTGACCACATTATAGAAGTAATGTAAAAATCCAATGAATTAACTGAAGACATTGTTGGTAGAAACTTAAACACATAAATAAACGATGTCCAAAAAACTGCTACACCAATAAGACCTGTAATTATAATCTTCCAAAACATCCTTTTAGATAAATAAAGCACAATTATAGTAGGTAACCATGCAATTAATCCTATTAGAAATGATCCACCGATTCTAAACACAAAATCCCTCGAAAGTAGATCGCTTTTGCCATTTTCATAAATACTAGCCAATTTATTGTGATAATCCAATATCAACATAACATTATCAGAACTAGTAGATCTGAGCTTTTTAAGCTCATCTATAATTCTAGTAACATTTTGTACGTAATTATTTAATTTAACTTTCTCAAAAAGGTCTTCCAAATGATACGCAAAATTTATGGTCAAATCAATCATGTACGTATTGAGATCTTTCCTAATACTCTCATCAAATCCATCAAACAGGGGTAACTCATACGATACGAGTTCAGGCGGAAGACCTAAAGCAAAAGTAACAGTTGAGGCAATGCTAGTATAATAAACAGTTCGATTAATAATGATGCTCTTTTTAACCCCCGGCCCCATCATAGAAAGATATATTCTCCTTACCTCTATTTCGCCTCCTCCATGACCACCAGTGTTTAAATGGCCATGATCACTAAGGATGATTAATAATGTTCTTTCAAGAATGCCTCGCATGCTAAGAGCGTTAATTATATCCATGATTGCTTTTGAGCTTCCTTTTACAGCTTCCTTATATTGATCGCTTAATGCTCCATATTCGTGACCAACTTCATCAATATCAGAAAAACCAATCCATAAAAGATTAGGTGGCTGAGCATCATTTATAATCTTTATTGCCTCTTTCGTAGCATTATACATTTGACCAGGAATCTCAGGAATTTGAACAAATGTATCCAAGTAGTTTCCAAAGAGCATCTTTATAGAATTATCACCTACAGCTGCAGTTTTTAAACTAAAACGTTTAGCAAGTGAAAACATATTAGGAACATTTAATACACCCTTACTGTACCAATTAGATGAAACACCAGAAATCTCATGAGGCAGCCCTGTTGAAATTGCAGCTCTAGCTGGAACAGAATATGTTGGAAGTAGTGCATAAGCATTGGAAAATAAAACACCATTATGCTTAACAAATATAAAGCCACCATAACCAATATCATTAACAACATCCGGCCTAGCACCATCCACCAATATTATAACTACATAATCAGCTATTTTAGGATAATTATAATCGGATTGTAAACGAGTTCTAATATCAACAGGAGGCACGTAATTAACCCAGCTACTCCATATTTTAGTTGCAACATTGTTAATCACAAAACCTGTGACGATAAGAACCAGAACCATAGAAACCACTAAAATTACAGACCTTCTCATCAATAAACCCCTATAAAGCAATCCGAATCAAACTATTTATATTTAACACAGTCGGCGGGGAGTCCTCATCCGTAAGTGTGGGGATGAAGGCCGATAAGCTTATATTTTTTCTCGTTGTGTTTATCATTGTCTGCTTGGTTGGCAGACCTAGTAGGCATGGGACAGGCTGAAAGAGAAGACTGCTGAGGGCAAGACCTCCGTAACCCACCTTCCACACGGGATTCCCGAAACGGTCTCACCTGCCGAGACCTCCGCTGTGGGTGAGTGGAGATCGAGTCTGTCCGTGGAAGCAGGAAGCCACCTGCGAAAGCTGGTGGTAGTTCACTGCAAAATTTTTTAATAAACTACTCAAGTTAAATTAATTAATAAAAAAAGATAACTTAGAATACACTCACAACAAGTTCTGTTTTGATAACATCCAGAACTTGGAAGATCTTAAAGATTGAAATGCAAGAACCACTTACCTTAGTTATGGAGAGATTCAATGTAGCTAGCAGCTTTAGAATAGATTAATATAGAGATCCACATGGCACTAAGGGTGTTTCAGTCGAGGATATTAAAGTATGTCTCGAAAGGAGCTTGTAACTGGAAGATTCACACTTTAAGTTTAAACTGAGTTTCGATTCCTTCTCAACCTTTATGTTGAAGTCTCGCTTTTAAGGTGAGGATCATGAAAGTATGGTGAATAGTTTATGGTTTTTCTAGCACTTTTATTATAGGTTTTTCTATTTTTAATTTGCCATTTTCTATTTCCTTTTCTAGTTCTTCTTTGGACAATTCGCTAATGATTTCAGTGTACATGAGTATTATATAGCTTCTGCCCTTTTTCATTTTTATACCCAATTTTAAAGCTTTTCTGAAGTATATAAATTTATTTATTTAATTTATTATCATTACAGATTTTAAAATTTTCAGTCAAAGATATTTTTAAATTTTCAGCTTTACTTTTAAGTCTGTGATATTTTATTGCCATATTTTTATTTATTTTGTAAATCCCATGTTATTCACCTTTCTGCTCTCATTAAACTAAATTCAGGATGAAGAAGTTTCAAGCAGTGCTGATATGAATATGACGAATCTTGTCTTCTTGAAATGATGTTTAGTTAGTAATAATCACTTAAAATCCATGGATTACCTAAATGAACATTTTTTAATCCTTCATTCTTAGCAGCTTTCACGCATCTTTCTGCATGAGTTCTACTAGTTGGTGGCAAATCTATTAGCATGTATTCGGGATGGAAAGCTAAAAGTGAGTACGGTATTTCTGAGTTAATGTCTGCAATAAACCTTGCGATATTTCTAATTTCATCCTCATCGATATAACCTGGTACCAGTAAAGTACTAGCTGTTAATAACGGGACTTCAGGTCTATCTTTTATAAAATTGGAGGCATACTTAAAATTATCATAAACAACAGTACCATCCACGCCGCACAAACTTCTATACAATGCAGGATTCCAGGCTTTCAGGTCGAATTTCATCATACCACCGCTTTCTAAGGAGTACTTTAACGCTAAGTTTAAAAACACTTTGTTCATAAGTCCATTAGTTTCCCAGCATATTCTAATAATTCTTTTTTCTTTCAGAGATTTCTCTCTAATAAGTTTACAAACATTTAATGCGTGCATTATCTGAGGTGATGGATCACCACCAAAAAAGCATACACAGGTTACATAATATGTTATATGATTGATCAGTTCTGAAATAGAAACTCGTGGGTGAAGATTTCGAATGTTCTCACGATAAAACCAATTTTGGCAAAATAAACAATCTAAATTACAGGTTCCATAAAAAACAGCAAGGTTCGCATAACCCTTTTCAGTTCCTTGTCTAACAGCATACTTAGGATAACCGAGTCCTGTACTTCCTGGACAAAACCACCATGCAACACAATTGGTTGGATGCGGATCATAATACCATTCGAGAATAGCTTCCTCTGGAACTTTAATCCTATATCTTATTAATCCTTTCACGTTCTCGGTTAAGCCACAAAAACCAAGTTCACCATCAGGTATTGAACATTCATTAGCACAAACTCTGCATTTAACGCCTCTTTCAGCAGTTTCAGAATAGATGTGTTTAAATATTGGTAGATATAGGAGAATATTGATGTCCGAAAAGCTCTATACAATCAAAGAGGCGAAGAAGCTTCTTGGAGTCACCACCTGGACCATTCAGCAATGGGATAGGCAGGGCAAGATTAGGTGTGTCAGAACCCTTGGAGGACGTAGGAGGATCCCTGAAAGTGAAATAAAACGCATCCTTGGTTTAAGAGAGGAAAGAATTATTGTAGGGTATGCAAGGGTTTCATCTTCAACACAAAAGGATGACCTTGAAAGGCAGAAACAGCTCATTTCAAGTTACGCTAAGGAGAAAGGTTACGGTGAAATTCAAGTTTTAACGGATATTGGTTCTGGACTTAACGAAAACAGAAAAAACTTCCTGAAACTCTTAGATATGGTTTCAGAAAGGAAAATATCCAAGCTGATAATCGCTTACGAGGACAGGTTCACGAGATTTGGTTTTGAAACTTTAAAGAAAATGTTCACAACTTTCGGAACAGAAATAGAAGTAATAAACCATGAAGAGAAGGCACCTCATGAAGAGCTTGTGGAAGACTTAATCACCATAGTTGCTCATTTCGCTGGAAAGCTCTACGGAATGAGAAGCCATAAGTATAGGGAGGTTGTTGAAGGTGTCAGGAAGCTTGTTAGTTAAAGCGTACTCAATACCATATAACCTTGAGGTAAGTGAGCTTATAGAGGATTACATGCGCGTCTTAAACTCTATCTTGGAAGATTTATGGAGGAACATTGCATGGAATAGGAATGGGAAGAGGCTTATACCGTTTCTGAGGAAAGATAAGGCTTTTAGGAAAAAGCTTAGAGACAAGCACCTCAGAGGATGGGTTTACTCCAAGCATTACGTGGACTCAGCGATAAAACAGGCCTATTCCGTACTTGAATCGTGGAGGAAGAGGTACCTTCGTGGGCGGGCAGGAAGAAGTAGGCCTGAACTGAGGAGGAAGTTCGTTAGAGTTAAGGAAACCCTCTACAGTTACAGGAACGGGGTTCTCAGGATTTCAGTGAAACCTTACGAAGAAAACTTAACCATAGATTTGAGGAAGGCGTGGTGCTGGGATAGGATAAGGGGATTGGAGCTCGGTGAACTCATACTTAAACAGGACAGGTTCATAGTTACTGTTAGAAGAGAGGTGGAGCTAAAGATTAAAGACCCAATAGCATGGGACGTGAACCTCTTAACCTTGGACAGCTTTGATGGTGAAAAGCATTACTCGATAAGCTTGAAGGAAATCTACACTATCCACAGAACGTACGAGCTGAAGAGAAGGGTCATCCAGAAGCTACCCGGAAAAACGAGGAAGAAGCTCCTGGAGAAGTACTGCTCGAGGGAGAGGAACAGGGTTGACGACGCGCTGCACAAGCTGGCTAAACAGTTATCCAACAGGACAAACGTCTTCGAGGACCTGAGGGGGTTCAAGGAAAGGATTGCTAGGACGAAGAGTAGGAGCATGAACAGGCAGAACAGCAAGCACAATTACATCAAACTGCAAAAGTACGTGGAATACAAATCTGCGTGGAACGGTTATGCTACCATATATGTGAAGGCGAAGGGCACCTCGAAGACCTGCTCCAGATGCGGGTACTACAACAAAGACCTAAGGGGAGCAGTCTTCAAGTGCCCAAAATGCGGACTTGTAATCGATAGACAGAGGAATGCATCAATAAACATTTGGAAAACGTTCCTTAGGATGTGGGGATTCATGGGTTCACCCCGAAAGGAGCAGAGCTCGATGAGCCCTCCAATGAACCCTGAGGAGGACGAGAGCGTTGAAGCTCAAGGACTAAGTATGGATTCTATACGTATCCATACTTAGTTCAGAACCCTTTGGCACTTCTTGGCGGTTCTCTAGGAAGATTGAATCTATCCCTGCTTAAGGAATGTGATTTCATTGCAATATTGAGAGCTTTATCAGGATATTTTTTAATGCAGTCCCCGCAAACTCCTAATACCTCACTTATTGTAGTAGACTTAGATCCACAAATTTTACACATTTTTTCTTTCTTCCATAGCTTCTCATAATACCATAAAAATCGCATACGTTTAGAGTATCATAAGAATACTAATAAAGTTTTATTTGTTAAAAGTTGCACTTGGAGATAGAAATCATCATTGTGATAGTAGATAGGTTTATTAATTACTTACGAATATTATTCTTAGTATGCCTTTCGATCTACCAGAAGCTCTACTAGAATTAATGTTTATAATACTCTTAATTGTTATAATACTGATAATATTTTCAGCTAGTATTAAAATTGTGAAAGAATATGAGAGAGCCGTTATATTTAGATTAGGAAGATTACTAGGAGCGAAGGGGCCTGGTCTCTTCTTCATAATACCGATTTTTGACAAATTCTTCAAAGTTGATTTAAGGGTTTTAGTTGCTGATGTTCCAAAACAAAGAATTGTTACGAAGGATAATGTAAGCGTTGATGTAGATGCTGTTATATATTATAGAGTTTTCGATCCTGTAAAAGCTGTAACTACAGTTACAGATTATAATTATGCATGCCAACTTCTTGCACAAACTACACTAAGAGATGTCTTAGGTCAGGTTGAACTAGATGAACTGCTCACAAAACGAGAAGAATTGAATAAAAGATTGCAAGTATTATTAGACGTCGTTACTGACCCGTGGGGGATTAAGGTTACAGCGGTTACTATAAAAGATGTTGCATTACCTGAAGCAATGTTAAGAGCAATGGCTAAACAAGCTGAAGCTGAACGAGAAAAACGATCCAGAGTTATCATGGCGGAGGGTGAATTACAAGCATCAAAAATCATGGCTGAAGCAGCAAAACAATATGAAGAACATGCTATGGCCATGAGGCTACGAGAATTACAAACACTAACAGAAATAGCAAGGGAACGTAACTTAATAGTAGTTACGTCACAAACATTTACAACACCAGGAGAAATAGCAGCCTTTACTAAGGCATTTCACAACAAAGAAAGAGAAAAAGAAGAGAAACAAACAATGTAGAAACATTTAAATTTAACAAAAATATTCTTAAAATCGAATAGGAATGTTCTTTCTTAGAAGCAGGTATACGGCACTTCTTAGATATGTGTTTCTAACTTTAATAATTTTGTCTTTAATACTAATGATAAGTACTATTAATGCGCGTGCGCAATCGAAACCTATAATACTTATGGAAGTATCGGGTATAATAACAGAAGGTACTTATGAAGATTTGGACAATGCCATTAATTATGCCACATCATTAAATGCTCCTTTATTGTTAATAATAAACACGCCAGGGGGATCTTTAGATTCTACGGTGAAGATTGTTGAGCTCATTTTAAATTCGAAAATTCCTGTTATAGGTTACGTCTATCCTCATGGAGCTACAGGATGGTCCGCTGGCTCATTATTACTATTATCAAGTCATATAGCTGCTATGACGCACGGCACGGTGATAGGCTCCGCACAACCAGTTTACTATGATCCAGTAACAGGAAGTCGCCCAGTTAACGATACAAAAATAATTAATGCGGTAGCAACATATTTTAAAGAAATAGCTAAAGTACGCAATAGAAATGAGACAGCCGCTCAGGACTTTGTTATTAAAAATCTCAACTTGGGAGCCGATGAAGCGCTAAAATATAATGTAATAGATACTGTCGCAGACAGTCTTGAAGAACTTTTATCAAACATTAATAAGAGAAATGTAAAAACAGCTCAAGGAGAAATAATGTTAGAAACATCAAATACTGAAATAATAAAATTTAATACAGGTATAAGAAATACCATAGTACGAATATTACAAGACCCGATCATATCATATATCTCTTTCATGCTAGGTTTGTACATATTAATATTTGGTTTAGCATCAACGCATCACGCAGTCTCAGTAATCGGAATACTCCTTATATTAATTAGTCTAGTGGGGATGGGTTTCAGTATTAATACGCTTTCAATAATTTTAATAACTATGGGGATAGTACTTTTGCTCATTGAACTTTTCGTAATCCCTGGATTTACATTAACTGGAGTAACAGGAATAATCATGATAGTACTAGGCGTCCTAATGCTTCCCTTATCAACAACTCCCGAGAAATGGATAGTCTATAGCGGCTGGTATGAACACGTGAGATTATATATGATAGTATCAATAACACCGTTAACAATATTTTTTGCTGTGAGTTTCTACAAAATACTGCAAGCAAAAAGAATGAAACCAAAACTATACATAAGCGGAATAATAGGTCAAGAATGTATTGCGTTAGATGACATATCACCAGAGAAATCTGGGTTCGTACTCTGCCAGGGAGAATATTGGATAGCAGAATCAACAGAAAAAATAGAAAAAGGAGAAAAAGTGATAGTAATAGATAAAAGAGGTCCTACGTTGATGGTTAAACGCAAAATCGAAAAATAGACCTAAAACTCATGAATACCTTCATTGTACAATAAGAGAGATAACTGATGCTCTCCTCCTTTAGCAGGAGATGATTGACACCAATAATAAATAATCGACATCTGATGTTAATTATGATGAGCCATTGAGGACAGCGTCAACATTTAATTAAGGGACATTCTTCTTTAGTTTTATACTATATGTATCTTATTATAGAAACTTTCACGAAGTTTTTCGAAATTTTCTTTATAGTATTTTATAGCATATGGAAGAGATTCTAATATATCTGAGGCGACTATTCCATCTTGTCCTTTTTCTTTTGCAGCCAAATCTCCAGCAAGTCCATGAATAAAGACTCCGGTTCTTACGGCTTCATCAATGTTTAATCCTAAGGCATACATTGCACAGATTGTTCCATTTAAAACATCACCACTTCCAGCAGTTGCCATTCCAGCGTTTCCACTGAGAACGATATAAACTTTTTGATCAGGATAACCGACTAAAGTGTGTGGCCCCTTTAAAACTATGATTGAATTTAACTCTTTTGTAGTTTTCTGCAAAATGTCTACTCTATTTTTCTCTATTTCTTCCCTCTTTATTTGGGTAATTCTTTCCATTTCTCCAGTATGAGGAGTGAGAATAGTAATTGATTTCCTCTTTTTAATAACTTCTATATCTTCAGAAACAGCAGTTATTCCATCACCATCAATTAATACTGGTTTTTCAATCTCACTAACTAATTCCTTTACTAGTTGCTTAGTTTTTTCATTTGTAGAGAGGCCAGGCCCTATTACTACTATTTTTGCTCGTTTGTAGGCATTTGATTTCAAAATTTCATCTTTAGCCTCTAAAGCAATAGTTCCTTCCTCTGTTTCCGGTTGAGGAAGAAAGACAACTTCCCTTCCTCTCTCAGCAAGGAAAGGGACGACAGACTTTGGTGATGCTAGATAGGCATATCCTCCTCCAGCCTTTAGAAAAGAATATGCAGAAGCGATGGGAGCCCAAAAATAATATCTAGAACCGGCTATAAACAAGGTCGGTCCATAGGAGAATTTAGTTGCCATCGGATCACGTTCTGGAAGTTTAATAGGTTCATATATTTCAACTTTAATCCATTCGGGTTCTTGAAGAGAAATAGGATAAGAAATAAAATCAACATATAATTTTCCACATTTTTCATAACCTGGATATAGTAAATTTCCAACTTTTGGTAATCCAAAGGTTACAGTATAGTCAGCTTTAACGGAAATTCCCATCTCTTGACCAGTATCACCATTGATTCCTGAGGGAATATCGATAGCAAAAACTTTTTTTCCACTTTTGTTTATTAATTGAATGACATCTTTATAAACTCCTTCAACATTCCTAGATAAACCTACACCGAACATCCCATCAATAATAGCATTTGCCCATTCTACATCACTTCTGACATCCTCAACATCCTTTAGCTCCCTAATTTCAATCGGAAGATTCTCTATTCTCTCGAAATTCTTTTTTGCTGACTCACCATATTTTTCTTTCTCAAAAATAAAAACCTTTACTTTTCCTCCATGAGAATGAAGATGTCTGGCTACTACAAATCCATCCCCACCCTTATTACCCGGCCCACAAAAAATAACAAACTTCTTATCCTTTACACCAAACTCTCTTAAGATGACAGAGCATACAGATCTTCCAGCATTTTCCATCAAAATTTCCTCAGAAATATTATATTTTTCTATTGCTTCTCGATCTAACTTTCTTATCTCGGTAACTCTACATACCTTCATTCTTTCACCATTTCTATTTTATTTTCAAAAAATTTAAATCTATTATGTTATACTACTAATAATGTGATGAATATGAAGGCGATGGTTCTTAAAAAAATAGCTCCAATAGAAGAGGAGCCACTAAAATTAGAAGATGTACCCATTCCTCAACCAGGTTTTAAACAAATTCTCATAAAAGTTTACGCATGTGGAATTTGTCGAACGGAACTTGACGAGATTGAAGGAAGACTAAAACCACCTAAGCTTCCTGTCATATTAGGACATCAGGTAGTAGGTCGAGTGTACGAACTTGGACCTGGTGCATCTAAATACAAAATTAACGATAGAGTGGGCATCGGATGGATTTATCATGCATGTGGTGAATGTTACTTCTGCAAAAAAGGAAACGAGAACTTATGTTACCAGTTCAAAGGAACAGGGTATAATGCTGATGGAGGTTATGCGGAATACATGGTAATTAATGAGGATTTTGCGTATCCAATACCTGAAATATTTAGCGATGTTGAAGCAGCACCACTACTTTGCGGTGGAGCAATAGGATATAGAGCTTTAAAACTAACAGGAATGCAGGATGGAGACACTATAGGATTATACGGATACGGATCTTCAGCTCACATCATACATCAGGTGATAAAGTACAAATTCCCAAACTCCAGAGTCTATGTTTTTACAAAAAGAGCTGGAGATGAACCCAGCGAATTAGCTAGAAAAGCAGGTGCTGAATGGGTTGGAAAAACCGGAGACACACCACCAAGAAAACTTAACTATGCCATAGACACAACCCCTGTAGGATTACCCATAAAAGAGGCGCTAAGAAATCTAGAAAGAGGCGGGAGGCTTGTTATAAATCTAATCAGAAAAGAGACTCCCATACCAGAGCTAGATTATGCAACACATCTATGGGATGAAAAGGAAATCAAAAGCGTTGCGAACATCACAAGAAAAGACATCGAAGAATTCCTAATTCTAGCCAGCAAAATTCCAATAAAACCAGAAATTAATGTATTCAAACTAGAAGAAGCAAACAAGGCATTAATCATGCTCAAGCATGGAGAATACAAAGGAAGCGGAGTGCTGAAAATACTTTAATAAGTTCATAAATTAATGACTCTAACTACTTCATACTATGTAATATATTGTTAACAGATAGTTGTCTTCAGCGATGATTAGCTCACCCTTAAATAATTTCTTATGTTACCAATCTCATTTTTAAGATTCTTATTAAATTGATCATCGATGTGATTTAATATAAGAATTTTAGCATTGAGAGCATTAGCTGGCATGCCTCGTACACTTCTAACTTAAAGGAGCCTGAATCATATGAAAATTCATCATATATTTCTATAACATTTATTTTAAAATTTAAAGCAGTGAATAAATGTGGTCCAACATGAGCTATTATTTCACGTAGGCCGAGTGGTGCAAATATTGCGATGTCTTTCTTTCGACCCTCTATATGGGCTTGAAATAATAACTCAGGAACACCTAAAAAGTGATCCATATGAAGATGTGTAACATAGATTGCATCAATACTGTTTAATAATCCTTTATCCGACAATCTGTAATGACAACCAACACCGCAATCGACTAATAACATTTTATTACCGAAATCAACTAATGTTGATGCTCTCCATCTACAAGAACCAGGTGAACCTCCAGCACCAGTACCTATAAAGTATAGCCTAATCATAGAACCTCACTAACTCAACTGAGCAGTTCTCCATTCTTAAATTCCAAAAGTTTATCCCGAGGAATGCTAACATGTATCTTTTCACCCTCGAATACTTGCTGATCTATATGTAATCTAACTTTAACAACGGTCTCATGGTTTAAAACACCACTTCGATCATTTGATAGGAACCAAGATATTGAATATTTCTTATAAAACCTACAACATCACCGTTTGTGCGTGATATTTCAACATCCTCAGGTCTAAAACCTACATATTCAACATCTGTCATTCCAAACATCTTACCATGAAGAACATTACTCATGCCGATAAATGTAAAAGCAAAAAGACTTTTTGGTCTCTTATATAAAACTTTATATCACTGAATTATTACTAAAATTATTAGATGAGCTTTAGAATTTATAAATTAATTTTCATAATAATGATCGTTACTCTGATTATAGAGATAAGTATTATTATGATAAGTAGTACGTTTGACATCAATAAGTTGTTTAATCCTAAAATGTATAATTACAGCTTCCAATATCTTATCTCAGTATTAATACTAGTAGCTATAATTTTCATAATCATAGTGGCTTTTGCATATTATACTTTTATTTTTCCCAGAATATTTTACAAATAATTTTATAATGGATCATAAGTGTTCCCTAACTCAAAGTTAAAAAAAGTTTTTATTTTTATAATTTACCTATGCTGTCAGGTATTTTTATTGCTATTGTTTGAAAGCCTTCTCCTTTATTTGCGCCTATTATGTCAAATTCTTCTGGTTTTGCTGGATGCTCGTAGAGATATTTTAGATGTATGAAAGCGCTATAGATGTGAGGAACATCTTTTCCTAACCTATCATTAAATGCTGAGACGTACTCTATGATTCCTTCTGGGTTTATTATGACTGTACCTCTCTTTGTCATGCCTGTATTTGTGTTTAGGAATCCATAGGAAGATGAAATTTCTTTCTTTATGTCCTCAACCAATGGAAATTTCACTCTACTGACTCTTGGACTTGTGTCAAACCATACTTTATGTGAGAATACTGAATCAGTACTTATTGCTAGAATTTCTCCATTATTTTCTTTAAACTTATTATAATATACTTGGAAAGCCTCTAAATCAGTAGCACACACAAATGTGAAATCTCCAGGATGAAACGTTAATATTACCCATTTTCCTCTGTAATCGCTTAGTTTTATTTCTTTAATTTTATTTTCATCTGGAAAATAAGCTCTACTCTTAAACTCAGGTGCTACAACACCTACGTCTATCACTTTACTTCACCGAGGATATGCTAAAAAACAAAGTAATAAAACTAATCCCGAAAATATACGGGATTAGTATTCAAAAATAAGTTCAATTAAAAACCATAGATGAATATTTAATAAAACTAATTGGCATTTTTCATGTCTAAAGTTGGGTAGTTCGGTAGTCTCTGAACAGATAGATTTTTATAGATGTTTAGTGCATTCCGTATTTGATGAGCGGAGCACCGAATGGGCTTACGCCCAATATGTGGTGAATAGCACAGGATGAGGGGATTTTTCGTTGACCCAGAAAGCCCTCTATGAAATTGAGGGGGAAGGGACGAAAGTCCATGAATCCCACAACGGTGGATTACCTGTTCTTTTAGGTAACTCTTTATCATACCAAGTTCTGACACTGTTAAAGCAGAACCCACTATAAGCGTATAAGAACGATCCACTAAAAACATCATTAATAAGCTTGGCGATTCGCTCAGAATCAAAGTCCTAAGTTCTCTTGCTCCCTCTGCTCAGGAAGCATGGCTTCCTATGGGGGCAGGCTGATTAGGTGTGAAGATTGCGGTTTAATCACGGATAGGGATGTTGTAGCTGTGCTGAACCTTCAGATGTGGGGAACTGGGTTCACGAAAGCACTCGATGAGATGATAGAGAGGGAAAAGTTACGCACGTCTATCAAAGTACATAACTTAGAACCTGACATGGTTATAACTTCGTAAGAGTATCACCAAATTAAATTTTGACGTAGAAGAATCCTTGTTTTTTTAATAACTTGTATGCGTTGCTAGTAATTCCAGGAGCTACAATACCGCCTCGGATATTTTGATTAGATTTTTCACGCATATAATCTACGTAACGTTTAAGTTGAGAAACAGCTTGAAGTTGGGCTTGGCCTCTTTTAAATTCTAGGATGACGTAATTTCCATTAGAGTCTTTACCTAATAGATCAATTTTTCCATATGGAGTTTCATATTCACGTTCTAGTGGTATGAAACCTTCTTCAATTAAATTGGGTTTTTTAATGACACGTTCGACAAGTTCTGATTCACTACCCCATAATCGAAAATCTCCTGTTCCAACTCTCATAATAGTCATCGTATAGACTAATGGAATTTTAATAATAAGTATTTCATAAGGAGTTCTACGAATGCCCTTGATCACAAGTTCATCCTCAATAGCCATAGCACTAATAATAGTACCTGGTGGTTGCCAGTTTATTGGTTCGCGTTTCTCCCGTTCATGAATAATGAGAACTCCGTCAGGCTTAATTAAAATTAATCTATCAGCATAATTGGCTAATGAAGATGCTCGTCCTTCATAGTCAATTTTACAATACGCAAAAATTGTAATAACATGTGTTCTGCAATATTGGTTTATTAAATTGCTTGCATCTCTAAGCTCAGGCTGATCTACTATTATATAAAGATCACTCATTTTATTTTAAGCAATATCAACTAATACATAAACTTTTGGGATATCTTTTTAATCTCTTGCATTAATTTTAGATTTAGGTGATGAGATTTAGATGGAGGTATTTTGAATAGAGTAATTAGTGCTTTATCTGAAGTAGAGTTAGGTACGCAATGGCCTGCATTTTTTATTGATAAAGAAATTATGCCATATCTTAATTCATCAACGAAAAAAATGTTGAAGATGGCATCTTGGATTATAAACTTTTCACCAATCATTTCAAGATTTAAAACGTTTAGTATGATGAATAATGAAGAGAAAAAGAAATGGTTGTCGAGTATTAAAGGTGAAAGTTTTACTTATGATATGATTAACCTTTTAGAATTCTTTCTTGGTGCAGTTTATTATGTAAATCAAGAAAATGCGATAAAAATAAATTATAGAAGAGAGCCTTATGTTTCGCCATCGCATGAGATTGCTTCATCACCAGCACTCTCCATACCTTTAAAGGTTCTTAATAAAAAATATGATGTAATAATAGTTGGTAGTGGTGCAGGTGGTGCTGTAGCTGCATGGAATTTTGCTAGAAAAGGTTACAATGTGGCTATTTTTGAAGTTGGTCCTGAACCCACGCGGGAAGAATTTCTAAATGAACACCCAGTATATCGAGCGTTAAAATATTATTGGAATAATGGAATGACGTTCACGTGGGGGTCACCGATAATAGATGTTCCATTTGGACGTGTACTAGGTGGCACAGTTACTTTAAATTCCGGAACAATATTTCGTATTCCAGATGAGGTTCTTCTAAATTGGAGAAAAGAGACTGGTGCTAACATTAAAAATGAGGAGTTGAATTTAGCCTATGAAGTCATAGAAAGTAAATTAAATGTAAAAGCGATCCCACGACACTTACTCGGAAATAATGCTTTAGTTATGATGAAGGGTGCTGAGAAGCTAGGGTTAAATCATTATCCAGTGAGAAGGCCTCTTGGAAACTGTCATGGCATGGGAGAATGCGCGTTTGGCTGTCCATATAATGGAAAGTTAGATATGAGGCTTACGTTTCTTAAAGAAGCTATAGAGCATGGAGCATCAGTTTTTACTTCTTCAGAAGTTAAGAAAATAATCATTAATAATGGAAAAGCTCAGGGTGTTTTAGTTAACATTAATAATACTCACGTTATTGTTGAGGCTAAGGTTATTATAGTTTCAGCTGGAGCTGTCAATACTCCTAAGTTATTGAGGATTTCGGGTATAAAAAATGATAATATAGGAAAGCATCTTCATATACATCCAGCTGCTGGCGTAACAGCTATTATGGATTATCGTGTAGAGGGTTGGAGAGGTACTATGCAATCATATTGCGTAGATAATTTGTTAAGGGAATTTCATACACTTCTTTTAGCAACATTTCCTCCGCCAGGAATAGGTTATAGTGCTGGAAGCTTATCCTTCTCTGAATTAGACAAATACCCGTTTTTAGCATCCATAGGAGTTCAAACTAGTGATGATAGTGAAGGCAACATATTTGGACGACGTATAACTGGTATTGCTACATATAACGTGAAAGAGCGGGATATAGAGAAAATAAAAGAAGGAATTATTCTTTCATCAGAAATATTGTTTGCTGCTGGTGCAGTGAAAATATTTTTGCCAATTAAAAAGCTGAGCGGTATAAGTAACATGTTAAGTATTAAAAATGTTCTAAAAAATGCTAAACCTAAAGCATTTAAACTTAGCGCGTATCATCCTATGTCAACTGCTCGAATAGGCGGAGATCAAGATATAGGCGTTGTTGATCTTAATGGTAAAGTGTATGGATACTCTAACTTACATATTGCAGATGCGTCAGTCCTTCCGTCAACCACGTATGTAAATCCTCAATTAACAATAAATGCACTAAGCCTTTTAATAAGTGAAAAAATCATTAAGGAGATATAATATGATAAGAGATAAATTTTGGTTTATAATTAGATTGCTTTCATTAATCGCTTTCCTTGGTTTCATCTACACAGGAGTATTATTTGCTCTAAAACCGGAGATATTCACAGGAAGATTAATTTCACCAGATTCAGCATTTTGGCACAGTTTAGCTTTAGCATTCATGGCAACAGTATCAGTGTTAGCTTTGCTAGTTACGATTAATCCCAAAAAGTATTTAGATATGTTGTTACCATTAGCTATTGGTAAGTTTGTATCATCATTCTCAAGTCTTTATTGGTATATCCATTTCAATGTTAACTTTTTGATGTTTAATGTCTTAACAGATGGCATAATAGCATTAATAGCATTAATTCTTTATAGTATAGTTAAAATTCATAAACTTTAATTACTGTTACATTATCATAAAACCATTAGCATTCATAAAGTTGATGGTTATGCGATATTCTATTTGTGAGGGGCTTTCCGATGGTACATTGCTAATTGAGAAGTTAGATATCAGTTCAGAAACATTTTAGAGAAACTATACGTTATTATTTATCCCAAGAACATTTCTCTTTAAACGTCAATCTCTAGCTCTCTAAGTTTTTCTAAAGTAGGGACACCATTTATCCATCCTCTAAGTTTATAATACTCTCGTTTCATTTCATCCAGTTCCACTACATGACCTTTCGCAGTCCCTTCGGGCATGGGTTCCTTTAAAAACCTTACTGGTAATGTGTCATCCTTATCTGTAAAACCATATTTTGATATGATGAATCTTTCTAAATTATAAATTCGCTCACCGATCCTCATTAATTCTTCCTCAGAAAAGTTTAAACCAGTAACAGCTGATAATAATTCTGCGTAATCAGATGGTCTCAGAGCGTACGTTGAAAATAAGCAATTAGCAGTAGAATTAACTACACTAGTAAAATCTTGGAACCACTTAACCCATTTAGCCTTACTTTCTATACTTAATGGATCTAATTTCTCAGGTATGCCCAAGGCCTCAGCGTTAAAAACATAACCAGTAACGTGACACCCTCCTCGGTTTGAAGTAGCATATCCAAGTCCCATGCCTTTTGATCCGCGAGGATCGTAAGCAGCAATTTCTAAACCTTTCACACTCATAGATAATTCAGGAGCGTTAAAAAGTTCTGCAAGTCTTTTAGAACCTAATGCTAAATATTTACCAAACCCTGCTTTATAGGCTGTTCTCCACACAGCTTCAACTACAGCACTCGCGTTACCAAACTTAAATTCGATGTTGTCTGTGATCTCATTATTAATATAGCCTTTCTCGTATAATTCCATGGCCGTAGCGATTGTAGAACCCATAGAAATAGTATCTAATCCTAAATCATTACACAAATGATTCGCTTTAATAATAGCCTCCAGATCATCAACACCAGTTGCACTTCCTAAGAGTGCAATGGTTTCAAACTCGGGGCCTTCAGTTTTAAGAATCTGGTATGGTCCTGATTTTACTTGCGTAACACGGCCGCATGCTATCATACATCCCCAACATGCTGATCTTCTTAGCAAATATTTTTCACTTACAATCTCTCCACTAATTTTTTCAGCATTACTGTGATAGCCATATTGAAAGTTTTTATAAGTCAGTATGCCCATTTGATTAACCAAATTTACGGCAGATGCAGTACCATACATGCCTAGTATAGTGCTTGTAACTAAATTCTCTCTATGTTTGTCGTAAGATTTCCTAGAGAACTCTTTAAACTTCTTAGGATCAAATACCTTAATATGCCCAGCAGAAGATGATGATACTATTATTGCTTTAATTTTCTTAGAACCCATAATCGCACCAATACCAGTACGTGCCGCAGATCTATAACCATTCATCAGACTTGCAAATAAAACTAAATTCTCTCCAGCAGGACCTATGCTAAGAATGCTTACAAATCTTCCGTCAACGCTTCTCTTTAATGTACCATCTGCATCCGATACAGTCCTGCCCCATAAATTTGATGCATCATGAATATTAATCTCTCCATCAGTGATTGAAATATAAATTGGTTTTTCAGATGAACCCTTTATGATAAGAGCATCGTAGCCTGCAAATTTAAGATATGGGCCAAAATCTCCACCAGAGTTAGCACTAGCAACAGAACCCGTGAGAGGCGATCTAAGAGCCATTACGTGAAACCTGCCAGGTGTTGGAAAAACTGGGATACCTGTAGCAGGGCCAGTAGCAATCACTGCAACATTCTCAGGACCAAAAGGATCAACAGATTTGATGCCCTTTTTTTCCAATTTTTTTAGTTCATTATAGAGTATCGCTAAACAAAAACCCTTACCGCCAAGATACTTACGAATAATATTTTCATCTGTTGGAAGTATTTTAATTTCATTCTCAGAAAGATTAATCTCAGCAACTTTACCAGCAAGACCATCAACCATTACATATCATTATATAATATCATAAGGAGAAAATAAAGTTATTGCACGTATTTTAATAGTTCTTATCACTTCTGAATATTCATTAAGTTTGTATTAATCGCAACTTAAGATCACGTCATTATGCTATTTAAAATTAAATAAGGAAGTGGGGAAGAAATGCTACATTTGTGTCGTTAATCCTTTTTATCATAAATTCGTTTTCAGTAAAGACAATGGCGCTCTTTGGCCTGTATGTATTAATGAAGCTTAGAAAACCTCTTTTTATTTTACCAAAACTTTTCACTTCAACTGGTATTAATTGATTCTGTAATTCGATAATAAAGTCCATCTCAGCTTTTCCACTAGTTCTCCAGTATTTTACATCAAAGCCTAGCCCTCTTAATTCATTAAAGATAAAATTTTCAAACAAGATACCTTTATCTGTCCTGCTTGCTAAAGGTAAGAAATTGTTAATTAAGGAATTTCTTAAACCAGTGTCTATGAAATAAACTTTCTTTGCTTTTCTCAACTCTGTAACAAGGTTTCTGTAAAATGGTGAAACAAAAGAAATTATGTAAGTATTGAGTAGTATGGAAAGATAACTCTCTAATGTCTTGTAATCTATCCCTATCTCTTTCATTAAAGAGGATAACTCAAGCAAAGAACCTGTGGTTAAGCTGAGATAATTAAGGAGTTTCCTGAACTTTTCGATTTCCCTTACGTTTAAAAAGAAGAAAACATCTTTTTCTACGTATGTTCTCATTAAATTTTTCAATAGCTCAGCTTTTATTTTCTCATCTTTTTCCTTCACTATTGCAGGGAATCCACCAAAAATTATATATTCTTCGAGTAGAGAACTGAATTCCCTTTGAAAAACCGGCGAGACCTCTATCTTCTTACCATTAAGAATAAAAAGTTTTACTTGATTCTTAAATTCGAGAAAAATTTTATGCAAATCCTTCGCTTTCCATAATAAAAATTCTTCAAAACTTAATGGGAGAAGCTCAAAGTATATAGCTCTTCCAACCAAATATTTTCCAACCTCAACTTTTATGTCAAAAGAACCTGACCCAGTCACAACAAATTTAAGCTTCTCAGAAAACAGATCAAAAAGCAATTTTATGTTCTTCCCTACTTTTCTACTGTATTGCGCCTCATCTAAAAACAGAATTTCTTTACCTTCTTGCAAAAACCTCAGAACAAATTCTTTTGGAGCCTCCTCAAAACTTCTTAACATGTCTTCATCCTCAAACGTGACGTACACACCACCATATTTTTCCCTAAGATGCAAAAGTAATGTAGTTTTGCCACTCTGTCTAGGACCCTTAATTATTAAAACCTCTTTCCTCTCAATCCATTTATCCAATTCTTCTTCTAGTTTTCTTGGATAATATTCCATAAATATCTCTAGCAAAATTGGACTTATAAATTTTTCTGACATTATTTATTATTCTCAGTGCTTAATCATACCAAATTCTGACACTTTAGAGCAGAACCCACTATAAGCGTATAAAGCTGATGATATAAAAACAATCATGATGATAAGTTTATTTTCTTAAATTTTAAGTACCCAAGAGTTGCTGGTGCTATGATCCACACTAATGATGAAAGGATTATTGCAACATTGTTAATCGTTGTAGTTTTTATTGTTAAAAGACCATAATTGTTTTCTATGAAGTATGTTATAAAGTTATACAATCCGTTAGGATTAAAATAATACATTAGATATAATATATCAAAGTAATTAGACTTTGTACTGAATGCAAAGAGTATGGCTACTACAGCCCAAAATACATAAAAAAGCATGTAAAGCCCTATGGATAATCCCAGATATACTGCAGATTTTAGGAATGTCGAGATACAGTACATTAATGAGAAGAATGCTATTAATGATCCAGAAATACCTATATAAAGTATTAAGAAGTTATAAACATCAAGGGTTTTACCTATAAGAATATTCATAGAAACGTATGTTACAATTATTAATATTCCTGAGGACACCAACACAGTCAATAATCCAGCAATGTATCTATTAATGTAGATATCTCTTCTAGTTACCGGTCTAGCTAATAAAAATTCTAATGCTCCAGTACTTCTAGGTTTGGCAATCATTGTGTATACTAAATAAAGAAAAATTATAGGAAAGAATTGTGCAAAAGGACTTAACGAAGAAATTGTTGATGAAACTATTCCGGATTCAGCATGGGATACTAATGAATACATGAATGAAACATAGACCGATGAATTCCCCCTCTTAAAGTTCAAGTAAAGAAAATTATTGGAGGAATTTATATTGATATCAAACACAGATATGTAATCTGTGATTTTTCCCAGATAGTTATAAGTTAGGTTTGATGGTGAAATTGGAGTTCTAGGGGGAATCTCAGTACCCAAAGCAATAGTTGTATAATATACATCGTAGTTAGGTTTTGATCCATATTGGCCCGTCATAGCTATTACTATAGTTCCTGTGCCAGCGTATCTGTCTACATTTGTAAGTATAACACTTATGGAAGGAAAATTAACGTTCGAATAATATGACCCATATGTAAAGGATGATGGTTTTACAAAAGCTTCCGAGAACGAAAACTGTGGTATACTGATAGATGTGTTACCAATGCTTGATTTAACGTCCAGTGCTAATATTCCTTGAAATCCCAGTACAAATGAGGATGTAAAGTATCCTGATGAGTTAGTTGATGTAGAAGCTATGATTGTTTTGTTATTTAAGTTTGATATGTAAACATCTGCATTTGGTATGCCATTGCCATTTCTATCCAACACGGCTCCGATTATTTTCATTGTCTTGTTCTCTGTATTAATAGCTACACCAATAACACTAATGCTTGCAGTTTGTGGATTTATCAAATTAGCGACAAGGTAAGAGAGTCCTACACCGGCCAATGCAAAAATTATTATAAATAGTAGTACCGAGCGTCTGAAGAAAGCTCGTTTGAAATCATAGAAAACCGTCCTCATGCTCTCATCCCTATTATTTGGAAGAATATGCTCTCTAGATTTCCAGATGTTTTATTCACTTCATACACTTTATAACCTTCGCTTACAAGTTTCTGTATAAGTTTTGACGTGTCACCATTAAAATTATGAATCACTATATAACTTCCCTCAATTTCTACAGTTCCAAAATCCGATAATACCCTTATTACTTTTTCGTCAATTTTATCAAGAACTAGTTTTACAGATTCGACCGGAGAATACTTCCTAATGTCTTCAATACTCATTTCTCTAATAATCTTACCTTTATGTATAAAGATTACTTTGTCAGCTATTGTCTCAACCTCAGAGAGTATGTGTGAAGAAAATAAGACTGCTTTGCCCTCCCTCTTAAATTTAAGTGTTAAATCTCTAAAAAATGCAATACCCTGTGGATCTAGACCGCTGAGCACTTCATCGAATACGAAGTTATTTGGATTTGAAATCAGTGAAACTGCTAATGCAAACCTTTTCTTCATACCTAAAGAATATTGCTGGAGTTTCTTATTCTCAACACCTTCAAGACCTACTTCCCTGAATAATTCTTTAGCAATCTTTTTTGCATCATTACTACTAATACCATAGTACCCAGCTAAATAAGTAAAATAATCTACTGCATTAACATCATGCTCAAATATAGGAAGTTCTGGGACCCACCCTAAATTTTTCGATGCGATTTTCTTATCCTTTGTAACAGAGTAACCATCTATGATTGCATCACCGGAATCAGGATTTAAGACGCCTGCAACGATCCTAATTGTTGTAGTTTTACCTGCACCATTTAATCCAACATATCCAACAACTTCACCATTATTCACATGAAAACTAACATCATTCAATGCTATAATGTTACCAAAATGTTTTACTACATTATTTAATTGTATTGCCATCCCACTCAGATGAACAACATCGGCAAACATTTAAACTTTTTGTTTTACTTTTTTAGAATTCAGAGGAAACGAAATACTAAAAAGATTTAGCATCAACACCACTAAGCAAGAGCACATGAATAATAGCCGATCTTTTACAACAAGTACTATTGGTATTAACTCACGCTCATAATGATGACATTAGAATAAACGGGCACTACCATTATTTACTTCCACTAAGGATTAAGAAAAATTTTAGTGTTCAAAAATGCAAAACAATAATATCTTTTATCGTGATGACATTAATCGCAGTAATCTTCACAATATTGATAATAAAAATAACAAAATGGAAAGAACTGAAATAAAAACGAACTAAACATCAGCATTCTTTTTCACTAACAAACCCTTCAAAATATTAAACCTAGGAGTTTTTGATGCATAAACAAGATAAACATTTCCAAACCTTCTAATAAGATCTGCTTCTTCTTTCAATGCCTGCTTATAATACAGAAACAATAAGACAGGATACATTAATAATGTGAGGATCGTCGGCCATTGCACAATAAATCCAGTTAATATAATCATCAAACCCAAGTACTGAGGATGTCTAACATATGAATAAAAACCACTAACAACCAACATATCTCTTCCCTTATAAATACTAATCCAACCACCAATAATCATTATAAGCCCAGCAACTATCATTATAATACTCACAAACATCACTATAAAAACTCCGACTTCAAGATTCACACCACCATAAAGATTTAAAAACACAGCCCACAAGTGTCCCGTTAAACCACTAGGCGCAATATCAACGCCTAAGAAAGATGAAATAATGTAAATCGTAAGCGGAACGCCAAACATTTCAGTAAATAATGAAATTATAAAAGCTTCAGTCAAACCAAAGGATTTCCAATCCAACCTCTTTGGCCATCCAATAAACACAAAAAATATAAAAGATGCTAAAAGAATCGATGCAACAACAAGTCCCCAATTACCATACCATCCTGTACTACTGAATATATCATCAACTACCAACATTACCACATATCTAAATTCAACATATCCTATTTAAATTTATTGCTTCACCTAAAAACCGCCAATTCTTCGACAGATGGCGCAATTTTTCGAGTTACTAGGGTTTTTATGAATATATGATTCTTCATATGCATCTAAGTTAAAATAACGCTGTTCATAATCGATAGCTTTATATTTTTTGTTTTTGCTTTACTTTTGAGTGAAATGATACCTACTGAGCTTGAACCGTATTGGGGTGCAATTCTCTTGCTACTCACGTTTGTTGATGGTTTAATATTCGGAATTGCAATAAAGAGAGCTCTCGCATCAGCAATACTTTTCATAATTGGAATTCTGTTAGCGGGGTTTATAGGGCTTTCATTACCATTACCATCATCAGAAACTCTTACAAAAACAGTCTTAGACTACCTCATGCAAAATGTAGGAACACTTTACAACAGAATAGGTACAATTGTGGTAGGATTACCAGTACTCTTTATCATAGGATTATTGGTCGGACTATTAAAAGGGTAAACAAATTAGAAATAAAGTCTCCCAGAGATGTCAGAACTAGAAGTCTTACTTTTAGAGATAAGGTTTGAATGTTCATAGTTTTATTATATTGTCCATTATCTTTATTATTTCAGACAGTTTGTTTGACTCATTTATATCAAAATCTCTAAATTGCTCTTTGTAAAGTTTAACACCACTATAAGCATTGCCTATAAATGTTTTAGATTTATTTATGCATTGGATAATTCTTGATACAGAGCCTTTGTGAAGATAAATTGTGATGTCGTTCATTATTAAAATTTCTGTTGGATCATTGAGATAATAGTTTAAAAATTGTTCTATAATATCTTTATTTTTTTCTGCTATTAAGAAAAGTTCTTCTGATGTTTTAGCAGAGATTCTAGGTCCTCTTATTCTATCATCATGAAAATATCTGATAGAATTTACATTTATATATTCAGAAACTTTACCCCCTATTGCTTCACTGCGAGGTGGTGCCATATCAATTATTGTGATCTTCTCTTTTAAACCAATATCAATGAAGAGTTTCACGATCAGCGCAGTAATTCTTGTTTTTCCCTTTCCAATATCACCTATTATTAGAGTTCGTTTGTGCAAAAGATCATGAACACTGATCCTAAGGTTTTCCAAGAATATTCTCCCTCGAATAACCGGTGCGGTATAGAACCGTTAATATGATAAACCCTATTACGGATCCAGTCGCTGAGCTTGCTAGCCAGCCCATGTAGAAAATTATTAAATTAGAAATTCTAGTGTTAATTAATGGAGCAACTAGGTATATTGAGACTGTAGCACCAATTAAAACAGTACCTATTGGTTCTGTAAATGACGCTATCAGCTTCTTTTGATCTTTAAACATTCGCTTGAATAAATAGTGGTAGAATAACCCTACAATGAACCCCCCAGGTAACCCACCTGGTATAGCAAATATCGTTCCTGTCCCTAGGCTTATCCTAATTATTCCAATAAAAAATGCTATTACAATGGACCACAAAGGCCCTAACATAATACCAACTATGACATTTATCATGTGTTGCGTGGGGTTTGCTTTGCTTGGACCTACTTGAAACCAAGTGAATGGTGAAAGCACCACCCCTAGTGCTATAAAAAATGCAGCTAGTGCAATTTCTATGCTTCTTTTTCTAGAATTTTGAAGAAACATTTTCTCACCTCTTAGGAGAACCAAGGATTTCTAGAGTCTTAAAGAACATTGGCCAGAAAGGATCCTGCTCTGGTCTCGAAATTTTTTCTTCATAATTATCAGTAACGAGGGTTACCTTACCCTTATCGTCGGTAATTTCACCAATAACTTGTGCATCGATACCTTTATTTCTTAACAATTCTAATGCCTCATTAACTTTTGATGGCTTTATTGTTGCTATTAATGTCCCTTCACTTATTGCAGCATACGGATCCGCTTTTACGCCTGTTAGTTGTGAAAATGCATCTATAATTTTTTTGACGTCATCCCTTATGAAAAGCTTATCCTTGTATATTTTTATTCCTACTTTGCTTGCCTCTACTATATCATGTAATGCGCCCCAAACACCGTATTCTGTCGCATCATGCATAGAGGTTACACCAGTTCTTAAACCCACTTTCGCTAATGTTAAAGCATCATCAACAACACTTTGTAAGTAGAATATATTACTAGCTTTCATGGCAAAATCCTTACCAAATCGCTTTTCCACGAAACTTAGAAACATTACTGACAATATTCCAGCAGCTTCAATAGCAGGTCCTTTCGTCATAATGACTTTATCACCAGGCTTAGCCATTTCAGTCGTAACATAACCATTTTTAGGAGCGATTGCAAACATTGCAGCGCCACCAATCATTGGATAATCAATCCCTGCATACTTACCAGTATGACCAGTAACTACTGACACGCCCAATCTCTTACATTCTTTATGAATACCTAACCATAACTTGGTAAATTCATCTCTAGTCATGGATTGAGGAAGGTTGAGATCTATGGCTAAATATCTTGGTGCAACCCCAGAATTAGATACATCACTAGCAAGTATATGTACCGCAAACCAGGCACTCCTATCCCAACCATATTCAGGAACAACAAAAATTGGGTCACTTTTTATAATCAAAACCTCTCTTTCATTTAACTCAACAACACCAAAATCAACACCATGCCTAGGACCAACGATAACACTTAGGTCAGTTGATCCTAGGTTTGGATAAATTATCTCATCAAAAATATCAGGCGGTAACTTCCCAAGTTTAGGCAATTCACCCATAAACATCACCTTACATAATGAGCAATAGCGATCATCTTATTTACAACATCTATTACATCTTTTCCGAATATTTTTATTGCAGGCTCTTTTCCCAAATCACCAGGATCATAGATTGCATCTGGAACTCTCCCAACTCTTTTGATTGCTTGTTCAACTCCCCATGGTATTGTGGCGCCCTCTTTAATTTTTATTTCAGGCGGCTCTTCCCTTCGATCATAAAATGATATCGTGAAACCAAGCTTTTTTATAGTTTCTAGTATTTCCTCGGAAAATTTAATATTTGCCGCTGCTCTAATATTATTATCGTATTCCATAGCTTTAAGGACAGCGCGTGCAACATGTGATGATGCACCAAACTCAGGTGGTGCCGATGCTTTAACACGATTACCTATCCTTACTATCCTTCCTGGTATGCCAGCAACGTCACTTATACTTTTAGCATAAGGATACGGAAGAGCCATAACTAAGTTTGTTTGTACTTCCGGTATTAGATTTGCTACTTTTTCATCATTCTCAAGCATCATGATGGCATTTTTCAATTGTTCAATTATTCTATATTTTTCAGCTGGAACGTATAACCATGATATCGGATTTACAGGGCCATGCCCTTTACCAATTGATAGGCCATGAAATATTGCATTAGTAATGAAACGCTTTGCAATTTCAACCGAAGTTATTATATCGTTTCCTTTAGCCAACTCTGCAGCTATTGCAGCTGAAAAACTACAGCCAGTCCCGTGCGTATTTTTCGTATTGATTTTTGGTGCTCTCAGCTCTTTAAATATTCCATCATAATAAAGTACATCAACACTTTCATCCCAGTCCAAATGCCCACCTTTTACTACTGAAGCTTTAGCCCCATAATTATTTACAATCATTTTCGCAGCTTTTTTCGCATCATCTATATCTTTTACCTTTATTCCAATTAGTTTTTCAACCTCTGGTGTATTAGGAGTTACCACTGTAGCCAATGGTATTAATTCCTTAATGAGTGTCTCAATAGCATCATCCTTGAGTAATTGAGCACCACTCTTGGCAACCATTACTGGATCAACTACCAAAGGAAACGCATATCGTCTAACAGATTTAGAGACAGCCAATATTATCGGTGTGCTGCTTAACATTCCAGTTTTCGCAGCATCAATACCCATATCCTGCGCTACAGCATCAATTTGTTTTTCGATAATCTCTGTACTTATTTCTTGAACGCCAATCACGGAATAAGTATTTTGCGCTGTAATAGCTGTAATAGCGGAGGTTCCATGAACTCCCAAGGCCGCAAACGTTTTTAAATCAGCTTGAATACCTGCTCCTCCACCAGAATCACTACCGGCAATGGTTAACGCAACCGGTACTTTATGAGAGTTAATATTCCATCACCTCTAAATCTTTTTTTATATAGCGTCATACAACACCAATTTTTTTATATAAAACATGTTTATAAACATGTCGTAATATATAATACTAGGTGGGATAATGCGTCCTCCGTGTGAGTATGTAGGCAGAACATACTTACCTCAATTAAGAGCACGTATAGTGCGCAATCTAGTTGAAAAATATAACTGGAGTATCGGCGAAGCTGCTAAAAAACTTGAAATATCAGTGACGGCAGCATCTAAATATAAAAGAATAATTAAGGAAGAAACTAGCATTTCAATCGAACTTCTCGAACGTTTATCAACCACACTTGCTGATGGAATAGCGAACAATAAAATAAGCCCAGAAACCTTCGTTGAACAAGTTTGCTCACACTGCATGATCATGAGAGTTGAAGGTGACATCTGCAGAATACACAGAAATGCACTACCAGGTCTCATAGGATGTAGTGCATGCCATAGAGCATTCATAAACCTAGGAGGAGGATCCACAGAAAGAATGGAAGTATTGAATGAACTCAATAGAGCCCTATCCACACTATCTGTGTACTCCCGATTCGACCGTTTAATACCGGAAGTACGAACAAACATAGTCATGTGCATTAAAGAGCCTAAGGATATTAACGATGTGGCAGCGTTTCCAGGAAGAATAACAGTTATGAAAGGAAGAGCAACAGCAATCTCAAGACCCGAGTTCGGCGCATCACGACACATGAGTATAATTTTATTAGCAGCAAGAAAAATAAACCCAGAAATTAGAGCTGCAACATGCATAAAATATGACAAAACAATCGAACAAGCTATGAAACAAGTAGGTTTACAATTCGTAACAATGAACAGGTCAAAATATGACAGTATAGAACTCTTCTTACAAACACTTGAAAACATTGAAGACGGTATCATAGATCCTGGTGGAGCTGGAATAGAATCAGTAGTATATATTTTTGACAAAAATGCTATCAACTTAATCGAAAAAATAAAGAAAATAGCAAAAAAAGTAGAGGAAATAGAAATGCAACAAGCAGGATGAACTATTCATGATTTAAGTCTCTAATAAAGTCAAAACATTTGAACATCAAAATTTATCCTGATCTTACTTTAAGAAATGATATTTTCATGGCATTAAACCTTGCGCATTCCCTGCCCGTGTGATTCATCCCAGAACTAAGGTTCTAGGCTTTCTGTGATCTCTTTCAAATTTACAAGTAATTTAATTATTCATATATATATACTTTTGTATCAATGAAACTAAAACACGGAAATCAGGATTTTAATATGCTGTAAATAGAAAAATTTATTTATACGTTAAGCATTTATATAATTGTATATGACGCGACGATATAATTATGAAGATTTGTTGAAAAAATTTCTAGAATATTTAGTCAAAGAAAACGTTATACAATTTAATTATATTGATGTTAAAACAAAACTTAACATAGGTACTAATACAGCTTATAAAGTTATAGACAAAATAATACTAAATAACTTAGGTACACATAATTACGGAATAATAAAAATTAATAAAGACAAAATTATAAAATGGTTACAAGAGAAGAATAAAAATTACATTAATAATTCTAACATAAATCAGGAAATTTAATGTTTTTTAAATAATATTATGACTTTCACTTAATTATAATTTATGTTAACAATGCTAACATTGGAAAAATTCTGACAACCTTCACCTTAAACGCGGAGCTCCAGTTTTGATGCTCTCGCTTTGGCGGGGGATTCTCGGTTTTCAATCTAGTGTTTCATCATACCGGTCATGCATACTGTTGAAGATGGCACCTGCTATGGAGGTAAGCACGATATTCCGCTTACACGTGTTCTATCTCCATTTATTGAGTGACACGCTTAAATTAAGAAACACCAAGAGTTGATTAAGCTTATCAACAATTCATCTACTAAAGGACTAAGCTTTCAGAAATAAAGCTTCTTATTAATTCTTCTGATAAAAATATATTACTTTCTAAAATAAGATAAATTGGTTAAAATGCCTTTGATAGGTATTGAGTATAATAAGGTTGATCTGGACACTTTAGCTAGTGTGCTAGACAAGATGGGGTTAACTCCTATAGAGTATATGGATCTCGAAATCAAAACTAAAAAAGGGTGGATCAAATTTATTGTTGCAGATGTATTGGGTTTTACGGACGGTGTTGCATCTAAATTATCAGCACGTTTTAACTGTACTGCGTTTGAAAGCGGTAGTCATTTAAGGTTTGGTGAACCAAGTGCAGGTATTTGGGAAGATGCTATTAAAGTGGTCTTTCCTGACAACGATAACGAGCTCATACGGATAATATTAAATGACAATTTCTTAAACCTAAAATTAGTCAGCGAATATGTAAAAGGTCTTAAGTCATATTTTTATGTAAAAGGTGTCACATTCGAACTACCACTATCTAGAGAATCCCTACATCAAATATATCTAATGGGAGAAGAAGCAATAGATAAACTACGCAGGGCAGTCTCTGCATATGGATATTCGCGAATACTATCCGAAGATGCACTAAAACCAGAGACAAAAAAAGATGAGGCACCAAAAGAGAAAACCAAGAAATCCGATGACAAAAAAACTTAAACAGAATCCAGTTATTTCTTATCAAATTAGATTTAAATTTAGAGATAAGTTTATTTACGCAAACTAATTACTAAACAAAGTTATGAAAATACTTGTATGTCATAAATTAAATCATATACTGACAGAAAAGTTAAAAACAACCCTAAGAGGCCATGAACTAGTTTTTGCAAACGATTATGATGAAGCTATGAAATACGCTCCTGATGCAGATGTAATAATAGGAATGGCAGTGCCAGGTAAAATTATCAAAGCTGCACAAAAAGTAAAACTAATACAGGCCGTCAGTGCAGGTGTTGATAGAATAGATCTAGATGTAGTTAAAGAATCAAATATACCGTTATGCAATGTAAGAGGAGCCTACAGTATACCTGTCGCTGAGCATGCTATCGCTCTTATAATGACTTGGGAGTTGAAACTTCTTAAACAATTCGAACACGTAAAATCTGGAAAATGGACGATAGTTTTTCATGGAGAAATAACAGGTAAAGTTCTCGGTATAATAGGTTATGGTTCTATCGGTCATGAAATAGCAAAAAGAGGAAAAAGTTTAGGCATGAAAATTCTAACCATAAAACGTGAACTACAAAAACAAAAAGATGATTTTGTAGACTTTTTAGGATCCATGAAAGATCTAGATCTTGTGCTTAAGGAGTCAGATTACGTAGTAATCGCACTTCCGCTCACAAAAGAAACATATCACCTAATAAGCGAAAAAGAACTGAAAACAATGAAACCTAACGCGGTATTAGTAAACATTTCACGGGGTGCAATAATTGATGAAAAAGCTTTAATAAAAGCGCTAAAAGAAAAATGGATAGCAGGAGCACTTCTAGATGTTCTAGAAAAAGAACCACCAGAACCAACAAACCCACTACTCTCAATGGATAATGTTATAATAACACCACACACATCAGGCATCACCGAAAAAGCATTCGAACGTGTTGCAAACATAGTCTCAGAAAATATAACAAGATTAGAAAACGGAGAAAAACTACTTAACCAAGTCGACCTCATTAAGGAATACTAACGTATAAAAATATCTTAATTATTTTTACAGCATGAAAAAATTTATTTAAAAGAGAAACAATAATCATACGGTGCCTGACTTGAGAATTCTAGCACTACACTGTGATTACGTATATTATGAACCTGTTGCAAAAGAAATAAAAACCGCTGAAGATGTAGAAAAGAAACCCACCAAAATAGATGAAGTATTACTCCTTCTAACATGCGTGGAAAGCAACGACACCGATGAAATCTTATCCAACGCTATGAATGAGATAAACAGAATTATAAAAGAAATTGGTGCAAAACGAGTACTCGTTTATCCTTATGCACACCTCAGCAACAACCTAAAAAGACCATCAGAAGCACTAACAATCCTTAAAAAACTACACCACGAATTATCAAAAAATATAGAATCTCACCAAGCACCCTTCGGATGGAACAAAATATTTGAAATCAGAGTAAAAGGACATCCGCTAGCAGAAAGACTCATAACAATATAATTTCAACCAGACAGTCAGATGAACACCTAAATACCCATTAAATATTACGGGTTCTGGATTAAGTAGGAATGCATGGTGAATTGTTGCTTTTATTCCTACTTAACCCTTCCCTCTCGATTAATTTGTTGAGGGCTCTCGGGGAGAACCCAATTCCCCGCATCTGAAGGTTCAACACCGCTATGATATCTCTATCCATTGTTAACCCGCATTCTTCGCACTTCATTATCCTGCCCAGATAGGAAGCCATGCTTCCTGGGCAGACTGGGCAGGTTTTAGATGAGTTGGCTGGGTTAACGTATTTTACTGGTAAGTTAAGCCATTTAAGCTTGTATTCAAGCATGAGTTGGAATGCTCTTGCGCTCCACTTTGAGAGCTTTCTGTTCATGTCTTTAGACTTGTTGAGGATTCGCCTCTTTATACCTTTCAGGTTTTCAAGTATTGCTCCGCAGTCCTTCTCCTTGAGCTCCCCCGCAACCTGCGTGGTTAACTTGTGCATGAAGTCCTTGGCTCTACTCCCCTCACGCTTAGAGTATTTCTCTAATAGTCTCTTTGAGGTTAGAGGCTTAATCTTAGATAACTTTTGTATCCTCTGCCGCTTAGTTTCATAGGTTCTGTGGATGTGGTAGAGCTCTCTTAAGTCATAGCGCTTAATCTCGCCACCTATGAACGCCGTCACGTTCGTTAAGTTAACGTCAAATGATGCCCACTCATCAGCCTTGAGCTCAACCCTCTTCTTAACCGTAATTATCAGCTCACTTTCAGTCATAAGTAGTCCACCGACTTTATCAAAGTCTCTCGGAATCCACGAACACTTTCTTAAGTCAACCTCAAGATACCGCTTACTAGGCTCTACGCTTATCTTCAGTATGCCGTTTCTGAAACTGAAAAGCGTGCTCTTAATATATACTGTCCTCTTAGTTATCTTAGGAGGCTCATTCGCCCTCCCCCTATTATAAAGGGTTATCCAGCCCTTAACCAATCCGATAACGGAGTTCATTGCTGAATCAACGTAATGCTTTGAGTATTTCCACTCCCGTAGCAATTCATCCCTAAGTCTTTTCCTATCCTTCTTATCGAGTTCGAGGTGAGCCTTCTCGGAAATTTTAACGTGCGAGAATATTGCGTCTAAAGCCTTCCGCTTAACTTTGAAGTATTCTTCGATTAAATCTTTTGGAACATCTACTGGGATCCTGTAGCTTTTAACTGCCTCCATAATCTCTTAACCTCGCTCCTTGGGTAGCGGAGCTTACCAGTTGGAAGTTTAACTGCTCTAATAATGCCTTTCCTTTGCCACTTCCAGAGAGTTTTAACTGAGATACCGAACTTCTTTGCGACATCCTTTGGTCTAAGTAGTTCTTCTTCCATCAAAGAGTTAATAGAGTTAAACAAATATTTAAACCTATCTATTCCAAAACTGTTGACCACGGCTATCTTACAATACTTCCTTAAACTCTTCTGATAAAAGAACAACAAACCTTTAAAACAAGAAGGTAAGATTTCCAAATATTGCGCTATTCTCTACATTAGCTAAATCTTCATACAACAATTTTATCATTAAATCATAAATACAATAAAGTACCCTTATACATAAGGGTATTCATTTTAATATAAGTAATTACTTAACAAAATGGTGAGATGATGAACTTGAAAATTCTATTGTTAATGTTTCTGCTATTTGTTTTAATAGGTTTACCAATAGTTTCTATACTCTCACCATTAGCATCAGCATATCAAGCTACCACAAGTAATGTTCATAAGATTGTTCTCTATCTTTATGAAAGAGACATAGCCATAGATGACAGCATCGTATACAAGGCTTATGTTATCAATGGAACTGTGCCAGCACCGCCCATAAAAGTTAAACTTGGCGATACCATCGAAGTTACACTAATTAACAATGGAACAATGAATCATGGTATCGATTTTCATGCAGCACTTTTGGCTCCAAGTAAGTATTTTATTCCTGTTAAACCCGGAGAAACCTATACCTTCAGCTTTGTTGCAAAATATCCAGGAGTTTTCATGTATCATTGCGCTCCGGGCGGTATTGCAAATACCGGTATACATATCGCAAACGGGATGGCAGGTGTAATAATAGTAGAACCACCCAATTTACCACCAGCTGCAGCAGAATACATATTAGTAAAGAATGAGTTTTACAAGAACAATCAAGACTATCTCTCAGGAGATCCCATGTATGTAACCTTCGATGGATATGCATTCCGATATCTAAAACAACCATTACCAGTCCCTGTGAATAAGACAGTAAGGCTTTATGTCGAGAACGTAGGTCCAAACCTTTGGTTATCATTCCATGTAATCGGTACTGTTTTTGACACTGTGTATTATAATGGCAATCCAAACAACGTATTCCACGGACTACAGTCAGTGAGTCTTGAACCTGATCAGGGAGCCATAATAGATCTTGTATTTCCAGAACCTGGAACCTATCCTTTCGTTGATCATGCGTTTAATCATGCCACAAAAGGAGCCGCAGGCGCTTTTATCGCAATAACTAATTTCACAAAAACTACACCAGATACTGGACAAGGTCTCAAAACAATATCTTTTAAACCACCATACACTGTGATCCAATGGGCCTCACAAACTACAACCACTACAACAACACTACAAACACTAAGCCCTAGCACTCCAGAAATAATATCTACTGCAAGTATTATACTATCATTAGTAGCAATATTAGTAACAACAGCAATACTGGTAAAAGTTAAGAAAACATAATATCTTAAACAATCAGAATACTAAAGCCTATAAAGTCTTCATTCCTACTATTTATACTTTAAATAAAACTAAAACCTTTTAAACAAAAGAGTGGACCGGGCGGGATTTGAACCCGCGACCTCCCGCGTGCGAAGCGGGCATTCTCCCAGGCTGAACTACCGGCCCAAGTAATTTTATTTGTCACAGCAATATAACCTTAAAGCATCTTACTAAAATAAATTGATATTCTCCGCGACTAAAAGTGGGAGATTCTTTAATCTCACAAGCCCTCCACTCAAACCGACACGATCTAGGAGAACTTGTCTCACTTGGAATTACGGGCTCTATCTAAGCATGCTTTAACCATCACATGGTAACTTTCGAAGAGCTCTTCAAGTATGCCCACCTGTTCTTCTCTTGGCTCAAGCTTAAACTTGCACGTCTCAGTCAGCAATAAGCTGTTTGACGCCTTCCATCACCTTCTCATATTTACGGCTCTTCAAGCCGTAGAGCTTCCCAGCAAAGCTCGAGACTATGGCTATCAAATCCTCAACAAGCTCTTGGTAGACATCTTTCGGCTCCTCATCATTGACTACCTCAATTCTAACATTGTGAGAAGTGAAGTAACGCTCTAAATACTTGAAACCGAACCTTGTTAACCTATCCTTAAACCCGATAACAATAACTCCAATTTCTTTCCTCTCAACCATATCGAAGAGCTTGCTTAGCGATTTCCTGTTTTCATTAAGACCGCTTGCTACGTCCTCCAAAATTGCAACGACTTCGTAGCCCCTTGATTTTGCGTAGTCTAACAAGGCTTGCCTCTGTCTCTCTAAATCCCCTTTTTGTTTTTGGTCATGAGAGGAGACTCTAGCATATAACACAGCTCTCTTGCTTACATCGACTTCCTTTATTCCAAGGAGCCTTTTCAACTCGCTTTCAGGCACTCTCCTCCTACCCCCAGGCGTCCTCACACACCTAATTAATCCTTGCTTATCCCAAATCTGAAGTCGTCTAACGCTAACACCAAGAATTCTACTGGCTTCCTTCATCGTATAATGCTTCTCTATGCTCATCGAGATAAGTTACTATGAACGTCTATAAAAATATATCTATTTGAGAGCTGCTGAACCCCCTAGAAATAGAGGTGAGGGGGAAGGGACGAAAGTCTATGAATCCCACAACGGTATCGTTAACTTTCCTTTTCTCTTTAGAACCAATCTTCTTAATCATTTTTAGAAGTTTTCTTTTTCAAAGTCTTCTCCTAAGCCAATCATGGTGTCTTCTAATTCCTCTAACTTCTCTTCCATAAAACTTAGGATTCTTTACTTTTTCATCGACCAATTCAACTTTTGTTGCTATATTCTTATCCCCTACATTGATTGCAATTATTCGGTTGTGACACGCTCAAACGTAAATATCAACCATAGAATATTTAAACTTATCAATAATTCATCCTAGAACTAAAGTTCTAGGCTTTCTTATCGAACTATTTGCAAACCTATAAGATATGATTGTTAAAAAACTTGTTCAATTTAAAGGATATTTATGCAGATTTTGCATGTTGTAGGAATGGTTCATATGTTTTTTTGTAGAGGTCTGAGCTTTGAAGAGCCTTAATGTTACGTCTGTATTTCATGCTATCTAATGAACCTTTCTCTGCGGCCCATTCTTCGAAGGATATCTTGTATTGCTCTTGTATATAATCTCTGTAGATATCTGGGAGTACATTAAACGTGCAGAATGGTATTACTCTACCGTCAGGTGCTAAGTAGTGTATGTCGCATCTCATAATCCTTGCTACATCATAATTATAGGTATCCATGAAGTGCATCATGCCTAGGTATAACATTTTATAATTAAACTCTCCTAGAGCCTCATAATTATGTCTTACGAAAATGCCGTATAATATCTTCCAAATGTTAAATTCTTTAGGTTGTTTCTCTTCATTAATGAATTTCTTTAGGTTAAAGAGTATTTTTGTTAACGTGACGTACTTATTCTTACCTTTAATTAGTTCATCGGTTTTCTCTTGCAAATATTCGAAGAATCCATTTATATCGATGAATTCTGTAATCGGGAGATATCTTATGATCTCTCCATTCTTTCGTTCTACATAAACGTAAGTACCCATACCACACGCAGGATGATTAGACATTTCGAACTGAGGTTTATTTGTCAAGGCTTCAATGAATCTCGATAAAGTGAGTGTACACGGCACTGGGTACCAAGAATCTCTATGTATTTGTCCATCTGTTTGTTCCTCAATTCTAATTATCACATCAGGTATTGTTATTCTGTACCTTTCCCTTTCTTGCTTTCTCATCATACCTGTAAGACTGACTGGTTGGAAGTTCACTCCCCTTACAACATCCATGTTTAATGCAGCAAATTTGACTATTAGCCCTGCATCATGATCGTTTATTGTTCTGATCATCGTAGGAACTAGTACTACACTAGTTAAACCACCTTTGCGGAATGCATCTAATATGTACGGCATTTCCCAGTGATTCTTTGGATTTGTAGAGGGTGTTACTCCATCGAAACTCATATAAACTGTGTTAACGCCGGCTTCTCTGACTTTTCTTGCAAAATCTGCGCCATCAGGTTGTGCAAAACGTAGTCCGTTTGTGTTTAATTGTATGTGTTTTACTCCTTCTTCCCGTAAAATCCTTATGATGTCTATCAGGTCTTCTCTTATTGTTGGCTCTCCACCAGTGATCTGTATGACCATCGCTTTACCTTGCTTGGCTAATTGTCTTACCATAAATCTTATCTGATCAAGTGATGGTTCATAAACATATCCAGCTTTTTCTGCATAATAAAAGCAATACCAACACGAAATATTACATCTATTAGTTATAACGAGATTCGCGAGTGCTGTGTGACTCCTATGTATAGGACAAAGACCACATGTAAATGGACAAGGAGCCTTTGCATCAACGTATTCGTAAGTTCCACGACCGAGTATGTCCCATTTCATCGCCTTCTTATAAAGTTCTACATCACCCCAGTACACATCTTCGGTTTCACCATGTTCGGGACATACTTTTCTTATCATGACTTTATTATCTTTTTCAAACACTATTGCTGGCATTAATCTATAACATACTGGACAGATACTTTGAGTAACTTTAATGAGTTTCTCCCCAGGTCGCAATTCAGGTCTTGGTCCACCTATCGGTATAACTCTCTTTCCAATCTTTACAGTATTTTTGTCATATACTGGCTCATCTATCCTTTTAACTGCTATGGCTTCTACCATGTATGTCACCTATTACAGTTTTGTTAAACAAATATTTATAAATCTTTTTATACTTTACTCATTTCTTGAAGGGAAAATTATAATAAGATTTTTTCTCTAAGATTTACGAAAAATATCACGTTCTCTCATAAAGATGTTATGAACGTATTAATAAATTCGACAGCTAATGCTATTACAGCAGCACCAATAATCATTCTACGACCCTTATAGGGCGAGATTCCAGTAAACCATTCTAAAATACCGCCTAAAGCCAAACTTATATAAATTAGACGAGCGATCAAAAGCAGAAAATAGAAAACCCTAGTAAGGATTAATTTTGTTAAGTTCTGAGCTTCAGAAAATATTGAATTAACTTTATTCTCGAGCCATTCATACGGATTAGTAGAATTATTGTAACTATTCGTGGTAATATTTGTATTATTGGTTACATTAATTATGTTACCCATTACGATTAAAAATAACATAACAATACTACTATTCAATACACTCACCATGTTGTTTTTGTAAAAAAATATTTAAAGCATTATCAATCACAAAATAATATTTTGTGGTACTTTTACAGAAGGAAAGAGTTGGGAGAGATCGGAGTGAACTACCACTAGCTTTCGCAGGTGGCTTCCTGCTTCCACGGACAGACTCGATCTCCACTCACCCACAGCGGAGGTCTCGGCGAGACCGTTTCGGGAATCCCGTGTGGAAGGTGGGTTACGGAGGTCTTGCCCTCAGCAGGCTTCTCTTTCGGCCTGTCCCATGCCTACTAGGTCTGACAACCAAGCAAACAATGATAAACACAACGAGAAAAAATATAAGCTTATCGGCCTTCATCCCCACCCCTACGGATGGAGACTTCCCGCCGTCAAAGTTAAATACTGCTGAGTGCTTCGAATAATATTTTTGCCGCGACGTGTGCTGTAAAACCTGGATCGTATGGTGGTGATAGTTCAACCAGGTCTATCCCGCTAATATTTTTAGTTATTTTGGTGATTTCATTTAATGTATCAAGAAGCATAGTTAATGAAAGTCCTTCTGGTTCAGGGTCGCCGACTCCGGGTGCTTGACTAGGATCTAATGCATCTAAGTCAATACTTATGTAGATATTGTTAGTTGCGTGTATCCTTTCTTTGATTGCATGGATGCTTTCCTCGAAATTGTTTTCCAAATACTTTGGATCTAATACTAATACTTTTCTATTTTTTATTAGTTCATATTCTTCTTTACTGTATGCTCTTGATCCGATAAAGATTATGCTACTTAATCCAATGTATTCAGATATTCTTCTCATCACTGTTGCATGGCTATTTTTAACGCCTGGAGGCCATTCATTTCGTAAATCTAGATGCGCATCAAATACTATTAAAATTTCTGGTTTAGATACTCGTACAGGAGCTAGTGTTATGCTATGCTCTCCTCCAATTACTACGGGTATTTTATTTTCTGATTTAATATCATTTATTACATTTTCTAATCTTCTCTGTGTTTCACGTAAGTCACCGTGTAGGACTGAAAGATCCCCAGCGTCATGAATCATTAAATCTTCAGGAAACTTATTATTTCTTAAACTATATCCCTCTAAACCAATTGATGCTTCTCTAATGGCTTTTGGACCAAAACGTGCCCCAGGACGTTGTGACGTTGTACTATCAAAAGGCACACCTACTATAATGAATCTTGCCTTATCACGATCCACATCAAATCCTGAGAAATTAGGTTTTACTGGTGAAACATAAAGATCAAGAAATTCATAACCCATAATCCTCTCACCGATCACACACTTACCTTCTCTTTTTGTTCTTTCTTTCTTATTTTTTTGTATTGTCTATAGAACCTAACCGAAAAGAAACCTATCATCACTAAAATCGCAAGTAATACGACACTTCTTATTAACTCTACATCGATTGATGAAATAATGCCCGGTGAAATCAATTGCACTACTAAGCTTTCGTCATTGCTCAACACAATATACCTAGAGTACACAAGCTTTCCATTACTATACACTTCTATTAAGTATTTACCAGTAGGCAAAATAAACAAGGCCTTATTCGTATTATTAACTGATCTGTAAGGTACTATGTCATTATTTATTCCAACATATTTTAATTCTATATTACCCGTAAATCCATGAAGCGACACATCTAATTTTATGTTAACTGGTAGCATTAACGTTAATTGATTAGTGGTTATATTAATGATTTTACTGTCAGTGTATACTGGGATTATATTTCCATCAGGCATCTTATCTAATACTATTATTAAATAATTACTCGGTAAGATGCTCATCGAGCCTTTATACACTATCTTGTTATTGTTAAATTTGTCAATCAAATAGATGGACCCTGAAAAGTTTGAAATCTCATCATTATTGATATCACGTAAAGTAATCGTAAGGGGTACTTCATTAATCTTGTATGTTAATATTATTGTGTTGTTACTGGGTGGCGGCACCGTTAATGTGGCTTTTAAAGCTAATGCGTCTGCTCTATAAACTAATAAAACCACTCTTGAATTACTAGGTAATGGTGGTAGCTTTGTTATATTATTAATTAGAGTGAGAGGAATAATACTTGAGTTATTACTTCTCACAATTAGCTTCAAACCGTTTGCAATGGAATCGTCAGGATTAAGAATTTTCAGTTCAATGTTCTTAGTCATTAAGACTGTGACATTATAGATTTTGCCTGTAAAAGTTCTGAGATCTACGTATGTGTCGCCTTTTATTTCTGTCTTGAGGTCATAAAGAGAAACGCTGATGTTATATTTTAATTTTGGGAGCACGGCAGTAATTGTATAACTATTGGTGGATAGTGTACGACCAGTTAATACTCTTGAATTGTTATAATAGAGTTCTAACGTAGCGTTGTTTAAAGGTTCCCCATATTGGTTATACACTTTGAAACTTATCAAATGTCCGGTTACGTTCACATTAACGTTAGTGGAATTATTTATTACTACGTTTCTTGTGTATATATTAATACCTAACCAATTAACTTTGAGTACATAATTTCCTTCTGGCACTAAAGGAAAGTTTATTACGTTTGCTTGTTTTGATTCACTAATTGATTGTTTAAGTATCTGTGTTCCATTCATAGCGTAAATTATTGCGTCAACGTTAGTAATGTTGTACGCAGTATTGTTGTCGATTTTTGGGTATAGATTAACGTACAGTGGATATGCATCTATTACTACTTTGCTCTCAGTAATATTGTTGTTCAGGTTGACATTTTTCTGATAAAGCGTTAGATTTCCGACCCTAACTATTAATGTGTAATTGTTAGGAGGGATTGTTTTTTCTGTACTATACCATCCAGTACTATTAGAATTAAGTTTAGAAATCACTTGTGCACCTTTGTATAATGTCACATTTAATGGTATCATGACTATGTGATCTGCTTTATCATAAAATCTAACAGTATATTTTACATTAACTATTTTCTCTGTTGGTTTTTGTTGTGGAGTTAATCCATAAATTATTAGGATTGCTGCTATGATTATGAGTGCTATAGGTATTATAGCTTTTCCCAGTCTCATATGTATCAAAATATCCATACGCGTATTTTTATAAACTTTACTATTTTAATCATCTAAAGCATAATGCTTTCAGAATTGTTAAGGTTAACTATAAATTAGAATACAGATTACGCTTATTCCAGATAACGGTGAGCAATAATGTATGATAAAATAATGGAATTAGCGAAACGCAGAGGGTTCTTTTGGCAATCATTTGAGATATACGGAGGACTAGCAGGTTACATAGATTTTGGACCATTGGGAATAAAGTTAAAAAGAAATATTGAGAATCATTGGAGAAAAATTTTTGTGGAGCAACATCAGGATTTTATAATAGAAATAGAGACACCAGTAATAATGCCGGACACAGTTTTTAAAGCATCAGGACACCTAGATCATTTCACAGATTTTATGGTTGAATGTGCAGCTTGTAATAGAATCTTTAGGGCAGATCATTTAATCGAAGGGATAACTAATATATCTGCGGAGGGGTTATCTGCAGAGGCGCTTAATCAAATAATAAAAGAAAAAAACATAAGGTGCCCAGAGTGTGGTGGCGTTCTTGGCCCAGTACAAATATTCAATCTTCTTATGAAGACTACTGTAGGACCATATTCAGGTAATATAGTGTATGGTAGACCTGAAGCTGCGCAGGGCATGTTCATAAATTTTAAACGTATATACGACTTAATGGGTCAAAAATTACCAATTGGTATTGCGCAAATAGGCAGGGTAATGAGAAATGAAATATCTCCACGACAAGGATTATTACGCATGCGTGAATTCACTATAATGGAACTTGAACTTTTCTATGATCCAAATAATCCAAGTTGCCACTTACTTAATAATGTAGAAGATAAAGTAGTTAACCTCTTATTAGTTAATCATAAAGAACCAATAAAAATAGCCATAAAAGAGGCACTTAAAGAAAAAATCATAATCAATGAATGGAACGCGTATTTCATTGCAATAAGTCAAGATTTTGTTGAGAGTCTCGGAATTCCTAAAGAAAAACAACTTTTCCTAGAAAAATCTCCAAATGAACGTGCACATTACTCATCACAAACATTTGATCAGATGGTTCATTTAAAAGATTTCGGATGGATAGAAGTATCTGGACATGCATATAGAACTGATTATGATCTTAAATCTCACATGGAATTTAGTGGTAAAAATTTAAAGGCATATAGAAGACTTAAAGAACCAAAAATTATCAAACACTATAAAATAACTTTAAGAACTGATATCGTAGGAAAAATATTAAGAGACAAAACACCAATAATTAATAATAAACTTCAGTCCATGAATCCAGAAGAAATAATAAAGTCACTTGAAAAAAACGGTTTTATAGAAATCGATAATATAAAACTTGATAAAAATATGATAAAGATATTTACAGAGGAAGAAACAATTAATGTTGAAGAATTCATACCACATGTTGCCGAACCTTCTTTTGGTGCTGAACGCCTAGTTTATGTTACACTCGAAAACGCTTACACAGAAATTGAGGGACGAGTTGTTTTAAAAATTCCAAAACATATAGCACCCTATAAAGTTGCAGTATTTCCTTTAGTCACAAGAGATAACTTAGACACAAAAGCTAAAGAAATTTACAATTTGTTAAGAACAGATAACATTGATGCTCTTTATGATGACACTGAATTTATAGGACGCCTTTATGCGAGAGCAGATGAAATTGGAATACCAATAGCAATAACTATCGACTATCAGACATTACAGGATAACACAGTCACTTTACGTGACAGAGATACATGGGCTCAAGTTAGAGTTCATGTATCAGATCTAGTAAAATTAATCAATGATTACCTTAACAACAAAAAACAATTCCTAGAATTAGGACCTATATTTAAAGAGGCAACATAGAAAGATCTCTCATACTTAATATTGTAACTAAAACAAAATTAAGAAAGCGTCCATAAAAGAATTATCTTCTAATCCAGTTGGGATCAATTACTTTAAGCTGTCCTCGTAGAAAGCTTTAACATTTTTAGTAAAACTAAAATAAAACGTTTTAGTGAATATGTTTGGTGTTGTACTATATCATTACGAAAACATGAATATCAAATGATTAATGAGATCTACGAAGATCCTATAGCATTTTCTAGAACACTTAGTATGAATTATGAATTAATTAAAAAAACTGCTTTTCAAATCAATGAACAGTTAGGTAATATTTTGTATATAATTGGAAGTGGAACAAGTTATCATGCATCGCTCTCTTTTCAGTATACTTTGCTTAGGATAAGTGATATTAATGCATCAGCCATACCAGCTTCAGAGTTTTTAAGATGGTTATCTCCTAATATAAAAAGATCAGTGGTGATAGCAGTTAGTCAATCGGGTGAGAGCATTGACGTGATAAATTCTGTTAGAGAAGTCAAAGAAAAGAACATGACTATTGTTGGTGTGACCAACAATATTTCCAGTACGTTGGCAAAATTATCAGACGTTGTAATACCTTTGTATGCTGGTGAAGAAAAAGCCATCGCGGCTACAAAAAGTTATGTTTCACAATTAGCTGCTCTATTCCTTCTTGCATTAGAATTGGCCAATGTGAGAGGATTTCTAACTCGCTACAAAGATATGAAGGAGGAATTATTCAGAATTCCTGATCTCATGACACAAGTATTAAAAGATAATGAGGATATGGCATTTAGAGTAGCATTACAATTAAAAGAATCTGACGGCTTCTTTATTCTTGGCAGTGGAGCGTTGTATCCTTCTGCGCTTGAGGCATCTCTTAAAATTAAAGAGACGTGCAGTGTTATTGCTGAGGGATACGCTATGAGAGAATTCCTCCATGGGCCAATACAATTAATAAGTCCGAAAGTACCAATTTTCATGTTGTTAAGCACTCCAGATGATGCTATTCAAGGTGAGGATTTGGCCACTAGGTTTAAGAGCTTCAATGTGTTTACTGTAACTGTGGGTGAAAATAAATTGAATAATTCAGACTTTCATTTTCAAGTGCCCAGAATTATGGAGTTGTTCATGCCAGTATTGATAATAATTCCGGTACAGTTGTTTGCGTTTTATCTAGCTATTGCACGTGGATTGAACCCTGATAAACCTGAGAAGCTTAAGAAGGTGGTAATATGAATGTTCAGTCTGTGTTGTTTGGATTAGATGATACGCTCTATGATACAACACTCCAAATGAGCATGGCTAGAATGAGTGCTGTAAAAGCTATGATAGCAGAAGGATTACCAATTGAAGCAGAATTCGCATACAACATACTTAATGAAATAGTAAAAAAGTATGGAAATCACCATCCTAAACATTTTGATTTACTTATTGAAACACTGGGATTAAAATATGATCCCAAAATTATTGCAGCAGGCGTCTTAGCATACAGGGAAGTCAGTTCTGCATACTTAAAACCTTATCCAGACATTATACAAACCATTTTGAAATTAAGAGATGAGAACATTAAAGTTTATGTAGTGACATCAGGGCCTCCCGTGAAACAATGGCAAAAGCTCATAGCGCTAGGGTTAGATCACCTTTTTCATGGAGTATTTATAGAGGAGAACCCAAACACAATGCAAGGTTTCACATCAGAGTTTTTACATAATACTATTCAAAATTTAAAGATAACTGAGAACAATGTAATATTTGTTTCCGGCGTTCCTGAAGAAATCTCTGTTGCTGCAAACATAGGTCTACGTACGGTTTACGTCTCCAGAAGCTTGATCGGATATAAGAATAAACAACTACCTCAGAATGTTGTCATAATCAATTCGATAAAAGAACTGTTAGATATAATCAAATTACCTTAAATAAAAAATAAGGACAGTATTTCGATGATTAGCTTCAATGTACCAGAGTTCGATAAGAGTTTAGGTATAGAATTTTATGTATCATCAGCACCAGGAATAGGAGGCATAATAAAGTACAAAACAGAAGATTTCATCGTCGAAGAGATAAATGAACAAGGAATTGTTTATCGTTCAAGCCTATTAGGAGATTTCACTCCACCCCCTTCACCCACAACAGGACCTTATGTGTTTACCATCATTGAAAGATGGGGCTTAGATCATCATGAAACAATAAGATTACTTTGTAAAAAACTTAACGTAAAACCATCCCAGATAGGTATCGCTGGCATTAAAGACAGAAGAGCTGTCATAACACAAGGACTTACAATCAAGGGTATTAACCCGAGCGATTTACAAAAGATAAATTTACGCAAAATTAAAATTCTATGGACAGGTTTCAGTTTAGGTCCTCTAAGACCTGGAATGTTATACGGTAACCAGTTTACCGTCTGTATAAGAAATATTGATAGTAGCTCTGAACATGATTTAGCCAATCATATTTTCAGTATTATTAAAGAAATAGAAGAGCTTGGAGGCCTTGCAAATTTTTATGGATATCAACGCTTTGGAATACCTAGAGCATCCAGTCATCTAGTCGGAAAATACATAGTCAAGAGTGATTTCGAAAGCGCAGTAATGAAATTTATAGGCTCTCCTGTTATCGGTGAGCCTAAAACACACATTGAAGCGCGCAGAACATTCGATGAGACTATGGATCCCGTAAAAACGCTTAAAGTGATGCCAAGAGAATTGCATTTTGAAAGAATTGTTCTTAAATATTTAATAAAGCATCCTGAAGACTACGTAGGTGCTCTTGAACGATTACCAAAGAACCTATTAAGACTTTTTGTTGAATCATACGGATCTTATATTTTCAATAAATTTCTCAGCGAACGTGTGCGTAACGGTTTATCATTAATCGAGACAACTGATGGCGACCTGATTGCATTAACAGATTCCCATGGTTACCAATCTACAAGGATTCTGATCGCAAATAAAACAATCAGCACTTCAGAAGCTAACAATTTAATCAGACTAGGAAAAGCAGTCCTTGTGATAACAGTTCCAGGTTACATTGTTAAGCTTGCAGATGGAATACAAGGAGAAATACAACATAAAATTTTAGCAGAAGAGAAAGTAAGGCTCAAAGATTTTAAAGTTCCAGCCTTAAAGAAAAAACTATACGTAACAGGTGGATATAGGCAACCACTCATCAATATCGAAAACTTTTCAATAGTAAAAATATACAATGATGACATTTTCAATGGACGTAAATTAATGACAATTAGGTTCAGGCTAAAAAGAGGAAGTTATGCTACAAACCTCCTTAGAGAAATTATGAAACCTAAAAATCACCTATCCTACGTAGGAATTATTAATATCAATAAAAATTGATCATGAGACAAGACATTCCTAAGAAAAATATTTATTATTTTTATCTAATAAAAGCTTGGTGATAGAATGGTTACAGCAATATTAGTCTCATTTGAGGATGATAGTATCCTAGCCATGACATCAGAGGAAACAAATCTTGAAAAATTAGTTGGCAAGAAAGTTATTTATAAAGATTATAAAGATAAAACATGGGAAGGACAAGTAGTTGAAATAACAGGGTCCTTCATCAAAATAAAATTCAATGGGAATCCAGACGGTTTAGGTCAAGGAGTTATAATGGATATCTTAACTGAAGAATAAAACACTAGTACTTATTCAGAATAAATGATACAAATATTGATGTTCTCTACGACTAAAGTTGGTTAAGGTTCTTAGTTCCTTAATCTTTAAGCTTCCAAAATTTTAGAAAAAACATTATTTCTTAGAGGATGAGTATTCGTGAACTACCACCAGCTTTCGCAGGTGGCTTCCTGCTTCCACGGACAGACTCGATCTCCACTCACCCACAGCGGAGGTCTCGGCAGGTGAGACCGTTTCGGGAATCCTGTGTGGAAGGTGGGTTACGGAGGTCTTGCCCTCAGCAGGCGTCTCTTTCGGCCTGTTCCATGCCTACTAGGTCTGCCAACCAAGCAATGATAAATACAACGAGAAAAAATATAAGCTTATCGGCCTTCATCCCCACCCCTACGGATGGAGACTCCCCGCCATCAAAGTTAAATACATCATCTAGTATACGAATTCCTTTAGGTCGTACCTTGCAATAGTTGATGGAAATACTCTGTTATTTATTTTTTCAAAAACTTCTCTGATTTTATTCCTTAACTCTTTAGTCTGTATTAGAATCTCATCATCATTTAATTCACCTAATCCTAATTCTTTCTCGATACGCACATAAGGTATATCTCTATATTTTACTAACGGAGAAATGTAAATCAAATCATTTTTATCTAGTGGTATTCTACTTATAACTTCAGCAGTTTTGTCCACATGCTCGTTCCAGAACATTCTCCCCCCAACACCGGCTATTACTATGATCGATATCGAAAGGCCGACATCTTTAAGACTAGTTACAAAATCTACAAAATCCTCAACTTCCATAGGTTTATTGAGTATAGAAAGTACTCTTTTGCTACCACTCTCTAACCCTACGTATAACCTTTTCAAACCTTCTCTCTTTAATTCCATAAGATCATCTATATTTTTTCTCTTTGGCGTGGTGAACGCATCCACAAAAGAATAGACAGGCCTATTAAGTTCCTTTTTTATTTCTTTTAATGCCTCTACAAGAGTCTCTTGATTCACGTTGATAGCGTTCGCATCTCCCAAAAACACCGTTCTTCTAATTTCAAGCCCTCTTCCAAAAAATGTTTTGACATCATTTATATGTTGTTTAAATTCGTCAATAGACCTTACACGGTACGGTCTATCTCTATAAAGTTTGCAAAACGTGCATTTATTCCATGCACACCCTTCAGTAAACGTTAAGTAAACAGAGAAATATTGGTCAGGTGGTATTAGTGACACTGACCACTTGTATATCTGCCTAAATTTTTCAGCATCCTTTTCTAACCACTCCCAGTCTCTGGACGCAATTACTTTCAAAATGTTCAACGCATCTTCATCATTAGTTTTTAAATGATCTAATGCATCTCTAACAATTCTATATGCATTAATTACAACATCCTTCCCTTCATCCCTCGTAGCATCCTTAACATATCTCTGTTCTCCGATCCATTTAACCTTATAAAAACGATTTTCAAGAGAACGCTTGTATGTTCCATCTTTATTTACATATAAAATCAACCTTCCATTCAAATCAAATGATGCTATCTCATTTATATTACGATCAATAGAAACAAACCCCTGATTAATTCTAATTATGAAATCATCACTATAAAAAACCTTAGTGTGTGTGGCCACTTCCAGCACTTCATAATTTAAAAATTTCCACTAAAAATTAAACCTAGCTTTTAAACATCTTCATAATAGGATTTCTTCATTCATAAATCTAAAAATGAGTAGAATAAAATGTTCATGATTGCTGAAAATTCATTAATAAGTAATTTGTTAGAATATGTGGGTAGTATTATGAGGATGCTATTAGTTACGGGTATTATAGCAGAGGGTTATGTTAGGAGAGAAGCTGAGATTCTTAGCAAACTGACTGGTTATAAAGTGGACGTTCTTACTCTTCGTTTGCCAGTTGCTGCATTAGCTTCTACAAATTATATTGCAGAAGCTCTTTTGAGAGCTAATGTTAGGGATTATGACATAGTAATCATACCTGGTCTTGCAAGAGGATCGGCATCAATAATTTCGGAGAGAATGGGAATCCCCTGCGTTAAAGGGCCCAAACATTTCGCAGATATATCAAAAATATTGAGCACTATGAAAATAGAAAAGCTTTCAGGTGAAATACCTGCCGATATGATATATGAAGGAGAAGTATCTAATGAAATTTCTCAAACATTCTCTATGATAGAGAAGAGCATAGTTGACCAAATGTTTATAATAGCTGGTAAAGTAAAGATTCCTTTACGACCACCACCAATAAGGGTTATATCTGAAATCACTGAAGCCCACCTTTATGATAGAAACAAATTACTTCAGGAAATCATTAAGAGAGTCGAAGCAGGTGCAGATATAGTGAGTGTTGGTTTTGATGCTAGTAATCCAATGCCAGATCTAGTATACTCTACAATAAGATTCATCAAGGAAAATTACGATGTGCCTATAGCTGTAGATTCGATGGCAATTTCAGAGATCAAGGCTGGAATAAATGCTGGTTCTGATATGATACTTAATTTGGATGCTGGAACCATATCTGATATATCCTCAATACCTGGGTCTGTTGCTGTTGTTTTAATACCTACAAACATGAAAGAAAATTTTGTACCCAGAAGTGTAGATGAAAGGTTAAAGCTTATTGATTATCTTCTAAGTAAAGCACGTGAGAAAAAAATAGAGAATGTGATAATAGATCCGATAATAGAACCGCCTATAAATCCAGGCTTACTTACAGGGCTGGAAACTGCGATTGAATTAAAGAAACGAAAAATCTTGCCAATGATGATAGGAATCAGTAATGTGACCGAGATGATTGATGCTGATAGTGTTGGTATTAATGCTCTCCTTACAGTTCTTGCATACGAGCTTGGAGTTTCAGCTGTCCTTGTAGTTGAAAAAAGTCATAAAGCAAAAGGATCCACAAGGGAAGTAGTAACAGCATCAAAAATGGTTACGCTAGCACATGTAAGAAGAACATATCCTAAAGACTTAGGTGTGAACCTTTTAATACTTAAAGAGAAATCGGATAAAACCGTACCAATTAACGTTGATTCATCTACTGAGATCTTCTCTGAGCATGGTTTCGGACATACAAATCTAGATCCCCAAGGTTTCTTTAAAATAGGACTTGACAGGGATCGTGGGTTGATAATAGCAGTATATCAGGGTAGAAAAGGAAGCATTACGATAAAAGGCGCCACAGCTGATGCAGTAGCCAAAAAAATCATAGACTTAGGATTAATTTCGCGCTTAGATCATGCAGCATACATAGGAATGGAACTACAAAAAGCAGAAACCGCTCTACGACTAAACAAAAGTTATGTACAGGATGAATCTCTCCCTTTAACAGCTTTCTAATAATGTCAACTCACGCTCGGAGGTATGATAATGCAATCTAGACCCGATATCAAACTGAAGACAAGAATCAATAATCCTATAAACCTAGAAAGGTTAAGGCTAATCCTTCTTTGGAGTACCCATATCCCTCTATTATTAAGAAAGAGTTGTGATCAAAAATGTTATTAATAGAAACAGGTTCAAGAATACATTTGGGCTTCTTTAATACAATTAATTCTTATACTGCATATGGAAGTATTGGAATGAGCCTTAAAGAACCCTCCTATATGATGTCTGTAGATGTTCATGATTCCATATTAATAGAGAATGATAAAAGTGATAGAGTTCTTCCAATATGTCAACAGATAGTACGCCTATTGAATATTGGAGGACTTAAAATAAGAGTGTTTGATGAGATTCCATCTCATGTAGGGTTCGGTTCAACAACACAACTTAAACTGGCATTAGGAGTATCAGCCTCTAGACTTTATAATCTGAGAATGAGTGTTAGGGATTTAGCGGGTCTAGTGGGATTAGGATTTGCATCTGGTATAGGCATTGCATCATTTGAAGACGGTGGATTCATAATAGATAGTGGTCGATTCTTGTCTGAGAATAAAATTATACCACCTGTAACCGGTAGTAATGATATACCAAAGGTCATCTCTAGAATAAAAATACCAACTAGCTGGCGATTCATATTAGCCACACCTCTTCATAAAAAAGGATTTAGTGAAGATAATGAGCGTATAATCATGATGAACCCAAGACCAATGCCGCCATCAATTTCATCAGAAATCTCTAGACTCATCTTGACAGGCTTAATTCCTGCAATATTGTGGAATAATCCAAAACTTTTTGGCAAGTTTTTAACCAAAATACAATTCATGGTGGGTGAATACTTTAAACCAATTCAGGGAGGCATATTTTGTTGTGAAGAAACGGAATTCATTGTAAAGACGCTTATATCACTAGGAGCTTATGGTGCAGGACAAAGCAGTTGGGGACCAACAGCTTATGGTATTATTGATAATGATCAATTAGCTAAAAGGATACTAAACAAACTTAAGCATAGACTTGAGAAGAAGGATATTAATGCAAAGATAATGATCACTAGGCCAAGAAACCATGGAGCTAAGATTAAAAGTATTCCCAATCGATTATACATTCAAAAATTATGAATTGTTGGTTGTACAATTTACGTGGTTTTTATAATTATTTTCCTCTATCAACTCTTTAAGGCTTGCCTCTTTAAACGCGTATACGTTGTGCGGATGTATGCTCTCAAAGCTCTCGAGTTCTACACGAACTACTGTGTTTAGCGGAAATCCCTCCTCGTAGAGTTTCTTCGCTATATTAATTAATGCAAACCTAGCAGCATCTTCGGCAAATCTAGGCCTATGTATTGCATTTTTTATTAACTTATACTCATCAATTCTTTTAAGAAGACTAACCACTGGGGAAGAGAATGAGTTGCGGGCAGTATCTATAAGCCACTCAATTCTAGCTATCTTATCTTCATTATCGTTTAACGTATTTGTTACTGAGATCGTTAATCGTGCTCTTTGCGTATGTGTAGGTGTCTGTGTTATTTCAGTTTTCTCTATTTCACTATACGTTGCTTGGGCGCACGGACATGCAGTCATACCCTCAAGAGTTACAGAAACGCACCTAGTTTTGTGATTATTACGATCAACACTTGATTTTATTTTTACTTCAGCAACCTCCTGAGTATTCATACCTAAGAAATTCTCGTCATAAAAGAATGATGTATTAACTATGACCTCAGCTCGCGATGCATATGAGTGTTTCTCAAGCAATTTTTTACCACTTTTTTCAACCATTTCTTCTAAACATGATGCACCGTTGTTTCTTGCCTCATCTATAGCTTCTATGAATGCTTCAATGTTTCTTGACATATGAACACCCCGTTGCATTGCGGGTAAATCTATGTAAGCCTCAAGTTCACAATTAAAGTTCATTAAACCCTTAGGAGTATTAACAGATACTATTCGTCTAACACGTTTTACACCAACACGGTCAATTTTTATCGTAACATCAGGTATACTATTTTGCACATCACTAGTAAGCATGTTTATCACCACACTCTATAGAAATAGTTCAACAATATATACATGAACACTGCGTTATTACAGAAATCATAAAGTTTATTTTATAGTTAATCATTAAATTAAAAATAATAGGTGCTATAGAATGGCCAATGAAATTAATATAATATTACCACCGATTGTTAGCTTTACACTAACATTTCTATTAACACCACTAATTATGAATGTCATGAAAAGAATTGGCAAGACAGGAATAGATGTGCACAAGCTAAATAAACCAGAAATTCCTGAATTGGGTGGAATAAGCATAATTATAAGTATCTCAATCTCAGTGATTGTAATGTATATGCTTAATGAACTATCAACAATAATTATAGCATCATTACTGACTGCATTGATAGCAGGCATCATTGGTTTATTAGATGATTTATTTGATCTAGGAGGAATTTTAAAACCAGCACTCACGATTTTTGCCTTTTTACCAATATATACTATGGAAGTCTACAATCCTAGACCAGCAATTCCATTCATACCAGGAACACGCTTATTCATAATTTATCAACTACTATTACCGTTTTCTATAGCCGTTCCAGCTAATGCAGTGAATATGCTCGATGTCATAAACGGTGCTACACCACTAACTACAATCCCAGTTTTTATAGCACTAGCAGTATCAGGAATATTACTAGGTGGAAGAGGCATAGAAACAATGTCATTTGTTGCAATAGCGAGCCTCATAGCATTCTATTATTACAATAAATATCCGGCAAAAACGTTCATAGGTAATTCAGGTGATTTCTTCATAGGAGGATTAATAGGTGCCTTGGCGGTAACAGGAAGACTCGAAATTGTTGGAATAGTAGCACTAATGCCCCATATAATGAATAGTTTTTATATTCTTGGCAGTATAAGAAGATTATTTGAACATAAAACTATTAAAGACAAACCAACAAGATTACGTGATGACGGACTTTTAGAAGCAACAGATAATCCAAAAGCAGCAGTATCACTCCTACGACTTTTACTTATGAGAGGCCCAGAACATGAAAAAGAACTAGCATATTCACTCTTTCTACTTTCATTACTGTCATGCATGCTAGCTATTATTACAGCTTACTTGACAACAATACGTTTATGGGGTGTTTAAATGATTGCTAAAGCTACTAAAGATCTACTGATTATAACGTTCATATCGTGGCTTATGCTAATTGGTGTTAGTTTTGTACTAACCTTATTATTGTATGAGACCCCTAAATCACCATTATTACCTTATATTAGACCACTCATAGGCATCGCACTAATAGGATTATGGTTATTCGCATGGTTTAAACTAGTATCATCATATTTTTGGAAAATGCTACGAAAAAATTATAAAAATAAGGGCTAGAATTCCAGTCATGGGTTTTCATCCATTCCCCCTCACTAGAGGCTCATTAAGGATCTTGCCAAACAATGAAGGACTGCACATTAGACATTAAGTCTCCATCAGCCAAGCTTCATTTTCTATCACATTTAATATCACATCCACAGGGTTTTCCATCTCATTTTTAAGAATCTCTATTTTACGCTTTGTGTCTCTCTTAATTTCATTAAGATCATCTAAATATTCGTTAAGAATGGAAGGTAGCTTACTTATATCAACGCGCGTCAATACACCTTTTGAAATTAAGTACTCTCCAATGGGATACCTATCTGGATATACTGAAATGGTGGGAACCCCAAGTAAAACAGCCTCCTGGCTCATGGTCCCTCCTCCACCTACAAATACATCAGAAGCACTGAGCAAACTAGCTCCGTCAACAACACGGTCTAAAATTATTGAGAAATCTCCATAAAGATCTTTAAGGATTGGGATGTCCTCCTGATACCTTGGCAAGAAAACAAAAAGGGTGTCATCCCGTTTCCTTGCAAGCTCTCGTAACATTTGAGCAGTTTCTCTCTTCATTATACTTGTCTTACCGCTAAGATAGGATGCAAACCTTTCTTCAGGCCTTATCAAAACGAGCTTCTTTTTATCTTTTTTAATGTTAAGTGTATCGAGAATTTTATTATCAGGTGTAAAATCTGATAACCATGCCAACGCATCAAGACCCTTATAAGTGATAATTCTATTTCTTGAAATACCATAAATAAGCCATTCTTCAATAGGTATGTAAGCAGGTGTAAGCAAAAGTCTTGATAATGGTAACGTGAGTCTCATAACATATTTCGAATTCACACCTTCACTCACAGCTACGTGGGGTATATTTAATCCAAAAGCTACTCTAGTTAAATCTGGTGAGCATGAAGATAATGCTAAATCAGGTTTAAACTCTTCAGCTATGTTAACCATTTCCCGCATACGCTCAATGCTGGCTATTAGCTTTCCTTTCAGCGTTTCTCCACCATACTTGCCGATAATTATTGCATCAATGTTCTTTATTTTTAACAACTCCACAGTTTCTCTGTATTCACGAGATGTGATAAGTACATCATGACCACTTTTTTTAAGTCTTTGTACTAACGGTTTAAAGAACAGCACATATTTTGGTGTAAGTATATCAATCCATATTTTCATTTTACATTCTTACCTCTAACCCAATTATATTCAAACGTATCAGAAAATATTTTTACTATGCCTCGATTTACTGAAACATGCGGCTGGTAAAATAACGGGCGTATTTTTTGCGACTCGTCAGAAGGAATTAACATAAGAAATACTACCATCCTATCATCAAATATGGTTCCTCGGAAAGGTAATGCAGGCATGGGACTCCTCCTAAATCTAATTCTTTCATCAAACCTCGTATCTAGATCAGCCAATCTCCTTATTGAAGGATTAAGAAGCACACGAATAACTACTCCCTTATCTAGAGCACTTCTTAGATACCGTTCAACCTTAGGATACCATGAAAATGTGTTCGTGGAAATTGAGATCATTTCATTAGAATCATTAATGCCCTTTACAGTCACAGCCTCCATTTCATTAAACCCAGAAAGTTTCTGTAGCAAAGTTTCCCATCCAACCTTTATTCTAGATGAATTATATAACGTATTAACTTCTTTTAAAAGCTCCTGGGAGGCGCCTCGTACGTGCTCAACGTGAGCTTCCAGTGATCTGATATATTTCTTTATATATTCTTCAAGCCCCTCATTTGGCGGCACAGCATCGAACTTTTTCGGTTTCTCTGGCAATTCCTTTACTAACCCTTTATTCATTAACGATAATACCACTCCATACACTCGTTGTAAAGGTATTCCAGTTGAATGGCTTAATTCATTTGCAGACAATTTGCCGTGTTCTATTAAAGCCCTGTATGCACGCGCCTCATAACCTGTAAGCCCTATAGTTTCCATGAGATGAATTATCCTATTTTCCATATTTTCCACATTATTATTTTTTACTTATAAGTTAAAAAACATTACTAAAAAATCATTTTTAAGTGAGCATGCATATTCTTTCTTTGGGTGAGAACAATTATAAAAATAGGTGTTATAGGGTCAGGCTTTTGGGGAAGGAATCATGCAAGAGTCTTAAAGGAAATCAATGATGCAGAGCTCGTTTTTATCGCAGATATAGATGTAAGTAAAGCTGAGGAAATAGGTAAACGCTTTAATGTAGAATTCTTTAAGGACTATAAAGAAGCATTAAGCAAACATGATGTAGATGCTGTGACAATATGCACACCTACATCAACACATTACGAAATAGCGATGGGTGTCATTAAAAGGGGCATAAACGTTTTAATAGAAAAACCTGTTACTGGAGATTTAATGAAAGCGTTACGATTATCAGAGGCAGCCAGAGACTCAAAGATAAAAACTATGCCAGGTTTTATCGAAAGGTTCAACCCAGCAGTGAATTATTTAAAACAATTAATAGATAAAGGTAAGATAGGGCACATAATCACTATTATTGCTGAACGTGTATCCAGAAGACCAGATCGCATAAAAGATGTTGGTGTACTCCATGACCTTGGAATGCATGATATAGACGTTATACGATACATTACCAATAAACAAGTAAAATCAGTATACAGCATTATAGGCAAAATACAAGGAACATATGAAGATTATGCGCTAATGATATTAAATTTAGAAGACAACATAACCAGTTTTATCAGTACCAACTGGCTAACACCAAGAAAAATCAGAACATTAAAGGTGACAGGGAGCGAAGGAATAATCACAATCGATTACATAACCCAAGAAATAACAATAGAAAACAATGAAGGCACAATCAAACCATATATCGAATACTCTGAACCACTAAAACGTGAACTACAACATTTCATTAACGTGATAAAAGGAGAAAAACCATTAGTCACGCTCGATGATGCAATAATCGCCTTGTCCATAATAGATAGCGCACTAAAATCTGCCAAAACAGGTATCCCAGAAATGATACCAGATAAAACAATTAATACAGTAATACCATCTCAAAATAGAAAATTGTTAGCCAAAAACTTCCTTAACGAATCATAGAATAACTAATTCAAGTATTCTATTAGTAACGCAATTTTTTTATCTTGATAAGAATAAATTAATCTAGAGCTTTCATTTTGTAAAGATTGGTGTTAATAATTGTCTGGCTTTGGATTTGAAGTAGCAAGTCCCGAAGAAGGACTCCTTAACATAAAACATACAATCTTAGTGATGAGTGGTAAAGGTGGCGTTGGCAAGTCTTTCATAACCGTTAATACTGCAGCAATATTAGCATCACACGGCTCACGAGTCGGAATATTAGATGCAGACATACATGGCCCATCTGTACCTAAAATGCTAGGTATCGATCATATGAGGCTTATAGCACCAGATCCAGGGCAGTCATTAAAGCCTTTGATTGGCCCGAATAATATAAAGGTTATTTCTATTGCATTCTTACTGCCCACATACGATACACCAGTAGTTTGGAGAGGCCCATTAAAAGCTAAAGCTATTCAGGAATTCGTAGAGAATTTAGATTGGGGAGAGTTAGATTATCTTCTTGTTGATTTACCGCCTGGGACTGGAGATGAACCTTTAAGTGTGGCACAAGAAATTCGAAAACCAAGCGGTACAATAATAGTAACAATACCCTCAGAAGTATCTCAAATAGTAGTTGAGAAGGCTGTAAACTTTGCATTTTCACTAAAAATACCAATAATAGGTATTGTAGAGAACATGAGCGGTTTCACATGCCCAGAATCAGGAAAAACATACAAAATATTCGGGGAAGGGGGAGGAGAAAGAATAGCAAAAAGAATGAAAGTACCATTCCTAGGTAAAATTCCTTTAGATCCTAGAATAGCAGAAGCATCAGATAAAGGGAAACTATTTACACTAAGTTATCCTGATGCACCAGCAAGTAAGGCACTAAATGAAATCGTCAAAAGAATAAAACAATTCTTAGAACAATCAAATAAATAAACAACCTACCATATTTTATAAAATGAAAACAAAACATGAAAATAATAGAAAAATCACGATCACTAAAAAATATTAGAACGCATCTCACGTTGAATACTGTTATTTATTTTAAACGAGCAATGGCACACTTAATAGACCTCGCTATATCGATCGCCATAGCCATGGTTATTTCAAGAACATCAAGACCACTAATGTTCCTTTTAAACGAGTACCTGCAACTATTCTTAAATACATTCATCATATTAATAATATATTCTACATTAACTGAAGGAACGTTAGGGTTTACATTGGGTAAGTTTCTTTTGGGATTAAAAGTGATCTCCACAAACGATGAACCAATGAATATTGCAAAAGCATTCGGCAGGAATATCTTTCGATTCTTGGATATAATGCTCCTTTATGTACCAGCTTTTTTATGGTGGCAACGAATAGGCGATATCGCAGTATCTACTATAGTAGTTGGAAAAAAGCAAAAATTAGAGATAAAATTCTTTCACGTTACTAGAGAAATGTTCATTGCAGTAGAGATGCAGCGAAACAACATAGCTCAAGAGTTAGCTAAAAAGAGTTTCAGACGCACAGATGTAAAAATAAGACTCCAAGAACTCATGGACCTAGAATTTTTCCTATCTCATGCTGTAATCTCTGAAAATGCTGATCAAGAAGGAATACTTGAATTTGAACAACTACGTTCAAAGTATAATTTAAACCCTCTTGATTTTTAACCAACTATAAACCAAATAAAATACGATAACCATGAACATAATCAATGAAAAAATTAATTTAGTGACTGGATCTAGAGGACTAGAGGTAAAGTAAGCCTCTATGAACGCAGCAACAAACAGCAGAATACTGCTACCTAACATAACATTTAATGCTGTGTCCGTTGCCTTTCTTAATGCTTCATGAGACCCATAAAGAGAAAAACTTTTAAGAAATCTATAACCAAACCCTAAGGAAGCTCCGAACGATGTTATCATAGCCGTCAACTCTAACACACCATGAGGTAAAATCAATGACCAAAATTCCAAAAAACCGTGCGGATAATAAGAATAGACCAAGCCTAAAATAAAACCATTGGCAAATGTAGTGAACACAGTAGGAACGTCAGCAAGAAGAGATAAAACAAACGAAATGCTCTGCACCCTTAGGTTGTTCATAAATATTTGTATGAACAAAACAAATGATGAGTATTGGGCACTCACAGTATTATTCGTATTCAAAATAAGATTAAAAGGACGCAAGGATCCAAACAAAAAACCAAGCAAATAGATGAAAAACGATAAAAGTATAAAAACAGCATTATCGAATATCGATTTAGGATATTTAAACAAGATAAAATCAACAAAACGCGCACGCAAAGACTTAACCTTAAACGGTTCATAACCATTAAGACGCAACGCAATAAAAAACTCTTCTGCAAGTTCATCATAAATACCTTGACTTATTAAACCACGATCTAAATCCTGCCTAAGCATAAACAAGTGATCTCTATACAACTCTAAACCTTTCATCATTACTTAATAAAACAAGCTAACTTATAAACTATTTCTCATTCGACCAATATCTTTTAGTACGAGCGTAATCAATCTCTGCTCTCAATATTAAACGATACAATCCCGACTCATCCGAAGCCATGCCCAATATTCTTGCAGCGGTTTTAGGACCAATACCTCTACCAGCCATAGCTTTAACAGCCTTCTTGCCATAGGACGCTACAAGTTCTGCAGAAAAAATAAGCTTTTTATACATCTTAGATAGCTCATCATTTCGCTTCAAGACTGCGACGTTCTTTTTACTTATTAAATTCGCTATCTTTATAGCTATAACATCATTTGGATCAGTGACGGCTATCATAACAGAACCACACCTAGGACAGGAAATTTTATCAGATAAATTTTTAATAATTTCAACGGAATGCCATCCACAATAAGTGCAAATAAGTCTCACTCTTTCTGATTCAATGCGCTCCTTAACGACAGTAACTATTGAATCAGCGGAGGCCAACTTCAAAGCAAATCTTCCAAGACTAAAACTCTCAAAAAACTCCCTTGAAAATGGTGATGGGTCGCTTGCTTTGAACGTCTCTACTTTCGTAACACCTGATCCTATGCGCTTGAATATCTCAAGCGCACCATAGAAATCGGTATAATGATCCCTTAACTCTTTTAATGCCTCCTCTGAAACCGGAGTGCCCTCTAACTCAACAATCACAAACTTAGGGACATCATTAATTCTCTTCTTTGAAATTACACCAAACCTTAATGCCACGTCTTTAAGAAAGCGTTCATACTCGCTACTCTCTTTCAAAAGATATTCCAAATACTTCGGATTATCATTAATATACATTGGAATCCACCTAAGCAATGCATTCTTGATAACCTCAGCCGTAATCGGAGCTTTAGAATAAAACAATATTTTCATAGAGTCAGCAATATACTGAGATCTTAAAAAGGCTTCTCTGTTTAATATACCCCTGATTATCATTGCAATAGCCCTGTTTATCCTTGTACCAAACGGTGAATGAAGAACGCACACATTACCAACCTGTTCAATGACAATTAAATTCGGATCAGGTATAGGATAATTCTTCTCTGCAACTTCACCTAACAACTGAGAAACCATCCTAGCAGACCGCTCACTGAGAGGATAGCCAAGATCCTTTAAACTTATTTTATGCTCAATCACTTTCTTCCTAAGTTCCGCAGCTAACTCAGCAATCTCACGTGGAACAGGTATAGTCTCTCCAAACCATACAGGAGCATCGCCAATCTCCTCCACAGGCTCTAACAAGATACGCTCATCTTCTGAGTTAACGTCAACCACACGCCACACGCGACCTGCAAGTATTATTAAAGCATTTTCATTAAGCGCATTTCTAGTATACTCCTCATCAAGCATACCAATCCTTCGATTACTAACAACATCTATTGCATCGTAAAATTTCGTTTCAGGTATAGTAGAGAGATTCTCATAATAATACGAGATCGTCAGTGAACCCCGGCTCTTCACCCTCAATTCATCATTAATATAAAGCTTAATCTTTCTAATCTTCTCCAAAAACTCCGAGACTTCAACAAGCCTCTCAACACTTAAATCTTTATAAGGCCAACTTCTTCTTATCATTCTTAAAAAATCATGTAATGATGCTCCTCCTCTCTCCAAAACATATCCCACAAGCTGATGAGCAAGCACATCTAATGCTTCCCTGTACACAGGAAGTGAAGTAAGGGAACCTCTTTTAGCAAAATCAAATATGGAGATGGTCTCAAAGATCTCATCAGCATTTGTCACCATTATCATACCCTTGGCAGTTTCACCAAACCTGTGCATCGACCTACCAATCCTTTGTAACAACCGTGTAGGATCCCTAGGAGAACCAAACTGTATCACGTAATCAACAGACCCTATGTCAATGCCCAATTCCAACGAACTTGTACTAACAACGAACTTTAGCTTGCCCTCCCTTAACATTTTTTCAGCGTTCTCCCTAACAGTCCTATCTAAAGAACCATGGTGAACCAAAACTTGTAAGCTAGGATCAACATTAGAAATTTGAAACGTCATATGCTCAGCCATCTGCCTAGTATTAGTAAAGAGAATTATAGAATTCTTATCACGCGACAACCTAACAATCTCCTTAGCAACATCCTCCTCACCTCCCACGTAATCAATAACTACATCAATTTCCCTAGGCACATCAACATTTATAACTATAAAATCACGATCAACACCAAAAAGCATACGAGCAGCTCCCTCCAGATCACCTACAGTAGCAGACAAACCTATCCTTTGAAAATCATACTCAGCAACATCAACCAACCTCTCAAGCGCAACAGCCAACTGAGCACCGCGCTTACTAGAAAATAGCTCATGAAATTCATCAACAACAACAATCTTAACCCACTTCAACAAAGGCCTAACATTCCTAGCAACAAGCATAGCCTGCAACATTTCAGGAGTCGTTATCAAAATATTCGGGGGACTCTCAACCTGCTCCCTACGTTCAGCCTGCTTCGTATCACCATGCCTCACTGCAACCTTAAGACCAGCACTCAACGCAATATCCATCATCCTCCTCAAAATATCTCTATTCAAGGCACGCATAGGAGTTATATACAACGCCTTAATACCCTCACCACCAAGCCTCAAAACCAAATCTATGAGAGGGAAAAACACAGCTTCAGTCTTACCAGACCCAGTCGGCGCAACAACAAAAACATTCCGACCCTTAACTATAAGAGGAATAGCCCTTTTCTGAACCTCAGTAGCTTTCTCATAACCATAACTAGCTATAATTCTTCTCAAACCCTCACTCAGACCCTCAAACCCATTAACCGACACTGCCAACCTCCACTATAAAAGATAAAACACCTATTATATCTTTTTAAAGAACACACTAACAACTGTAAAAACTATATACAGTAACCTAAAAACTCAGTTGAGGATCAACACACTTAATCTAATAACAGGTAGATGAAATGTTTGATTGAACATTTTTACATGAATGAATTTGTGAAAAATTCGAATAAACTATTTATAGATAAAATCGGATAGCTGTATAGAGAACATGCTTGAAAAAATTTTAAGAGCACTTGGAGTTTACAGAATCTATGAAGTATGGCTTCATAATCAGATAAAAAAGGGCACTATGCCACAACATATAGCAGTGATAATGGATGGAAACAGAAGATGGGCACGGCGACGTAGTTTGTTTCCATGGTTAGGACATAGGTATGGCGCAAAAAAAGCAAGAGAGTTTCTTAGGTGGTGTTTAGACTTAAATATCAAAACAGTAACCATATATGTTTTCTCAACAGAAAATTTTCTTCGCTCACCTGATGAGGTAAAAGAATTAATGAAAATTATAGAGGAGGAGGTTGTGGATGCATTAAACAATAAAGATATAAGAGATAACAAAGTGCGCATAAAAATCTTAGGAAAAAAGGAATTACTGCCAGCTAGTTTAAGAGAAAAATTGGAACAATTAGAAAGAAATACAGAAAAATATGACAAACACTTCTTAAACATTGCGATAGCCTACGGGGGTAGAATAGAGATTGTGGATGCAGTCCGTAATATAGCAATGGACGTGCTCACAGGAAAACTCAATATAGAACAAATATCTGAATTTGAGATAGAAAAGAGACTTTATACATCACATCTACCAAACCCACACCCAGATCTTGTGATCAGGACAAGTGGAGAAGAGAGATTATCCGGTTTCCTACTCTGGCAGACAGCTTACAGCGAATTATATTTCACGGATGTATACTGGCCTGACTTCAGAAAGATTGATCTATGGAGAGCAATTAGAACATACCAAAAAAGAGAAAGAAGATTTGGACGTTAAGCAGTCTGTGAACTACCACCAGCTTTCGCAGGTGGCTTCCTGCTTCCACGGACAGACTCGATCTACACCCACAGCGGAGGTCTCGGCAAGTGAGACCGTTTCGGGAATCCCGTGTGGAAGGTGGGTTACGGAGGTCTTGCCCTCAGCAGGCTTCTCTTTCGGCCTGTCCCATGCCTACTAGGTCTGCCAACCAAGCAGACAACGATAAATACAACGAGAAAAAATATAAGCTTATCGGCCTTCATCCCCACCCCTACGGATGAGGACTCCCCGCCGACTGTGTTAAAAGTTGGATCCATGAAAAATCTGGAACATACTTTCGCTTTTTAACTCTTTCACTTAACGCATGTACCACAAGAGGTAACGCAATAGTCGCATCACAATAACATACAGTATTCCTTCCATGCGGAGACTCTTTACCCCAGCTTATTGCCTCCTCAAAAGTAGCTCCAGACAAACCACCCCACTGAGGACTATCTGTAGTTATTTGGATAGCATACTTGTGAGGATGCTCTTTATCATCAGGATCTCGAAGTCTCAAAGCAACAGCAATAAGCTGAATAAAATCCTTCGGAACACCCCCACCAATATAAATAACACCACTCTCTTTACTTCTAGCACCAATTTCCACAATTTCCTCAAAATCCTTCATCTGATCTAGCACAACCCGCTTACCCTTTGAAAATCTCAACATGATATTAGCTATACCATAACCACTATCGACCAGCGCAGGACTAAAAATTGGAACATTACTCCTGTAAGCAGCTGCAACAATACTATCAATACCCTTCTCATTAAGCCACTTACCTAACAAATACAAGTACTCCCTTGAAGAATAAACATGATTCACATCAAGGGCATCAGTGAACTCTGTAAGCAAGCTTTCCATTTTTCTATACTCCATTTCATCAGCGTACACATCATAAAATCTATCAATATTGTACTTGAAAAGCTCTCTATCATCAACCAAATGAGAACCCTGCCAATAAGACCCCCCCATAGCCTCTAAAATATCCTCAGAAATATTCGCTCCCGTCGATACCAAAACATCTATAAACCTATTCTCTACCAACCACTTTATAATTCTCCATTGTCCAGTAGTACTTAACGATCCCGTAAGTCCCATAAATATAGTTACACTATCATTCAACATCAATTCCCACGTTTCAACAACCTCACCTAGCTTCCTACCTTGAAAACCAGTCTGCGCCATCTCGCTCAAAAGTTCCGAAATACTCTTCCCACCCTTCACTTCAATTGTTCTTAACTTCTTTTGAAAATACGGATTTTTCATTTTGAGTCTCACTTATAATTTAATTACACACTTTTAAATTCTTCGCAGCGCAAACGTATAAAAAATGAAAAATATTTCATCAATAGATAAAAATAATCTAATTTTTCACCTTTAAAATAGAAGGATGTGAGAAAGCATGCGTAGAGAAAAGAAGAGACAAACAAACCAAGACATAGAAGACATAATCATCACTATTTACAATAAATTATACGAATCGACAAACTTATTAACGAATAAAGACGAATGGAGCATAAAAGATGGAAAGATAGAATGGCCAGGAAACTCATCATGGGAAATAATGATAGGTGCAATACTTATACAACGTTCATCGTGGAGAAACACAGCAAAGGCATTAGAAAACCTAAGAAAAAATGAACTCACTACACCAGAAAAAATACTCAGTATAGATATTGAACAGCTATCCAATATAATAAGATCAGCAGGATTTCCAGCAAGGAAAGCAAAAACTATCATAGAGCTAGCAAAACTTATTAAGAAGTATTCATCAATGGACAACATCTTCAAAACACAGAACATCAGAAACCTCCTACTTAATATTTATGGCATAGGCAACGAGACCGCGGATGTCATCATGCTCTATGCAGGTCAAATACCCACAATCCCAATTAGTGACTATACAAAAAGAATATTAAGTAGAGTATTAGGAATAAATAAAAAACTCTCCTATAAAGAATGGCAAACACTCCTCCTTAAATCCCTACACACACTCTCAAATTACAAAAACTTTCATGCACTCACGAGCGAATTAGGTTATCATTATTGTCATCCTAAGCCATTATGCACAAAATGTCCTCTATCATCGATGTGCAATTACGCGTTTCAGCATAAAAAAATATATGCTTGAAATAAATAGCCTAAACCATGGAAAGGACATTAGTATTGATAAAACCTGACGGTGTAAAACGTGGTCTAATAGGAGAAATAATATCAAGGTTCGAAAAAACAGGATTGAAGATCATTGGAATAAAAATGGTAAGACCAACAAAAGAGCAAGCATTAGACTTCTATCCATCAGATAGTGAATGGCTCATAAATGTTGCAAACAAATCCCTGAAAGTTTACAAGGAACTGGGCATCGATCCAAAAAAAGATTTCGGAACAGATGATCCGATAATCATAGGAAAAATCATCAAAGAATGGTTAGCAGAATTCCTTGCATCAGGTCCCTGCATAGCAATAGCACTAGAAGGAAATAGAGCAATAGAAGTAGTTAGAAAAATTGTAGGAGCAACAAGACCATATGAAGCAGCACCAGGAACAATAAGAGGCGATTATTCAACAGACAGCCCAGAACTAGCGAACCTAAGAAAAAGACCCCTAAGAAACTTAATCCACGCATCAGACTCTAAAGAAGTAGCAGAACGTGAAATCAAATTCTGGTTCAACGACAACGAATTATACGAATACAAAAGAGTAGATGAAGAAATCATATACAGTTAACTCAAAAACCAAACTCACTGTAAATGCTTTATAAATTGCTCAACTTCCCTTCTCGTAGGTAGTGCGCGAGCACCCATTTTAGTTATCTTCAAAGCAGCAACAGCATTCGCAAAACTAACAGAATCCCTCAAATCCTTCCCCTCCAACAAACCAGTAATGAACCCTGCAGAGAATGCGTCACCAGCACCAGTAGTATCAACAACCTTAACCTTATGAGCTGGAATAGAAAACTCATTATCACCATTCTTCACATAAACACCCTTATCACCCATCTTCACAATAACAACAGGAACAACCTTATTCAGTATAATCGCAGCCTCACGAGGATCACTAGTATTAGTAAGACTCCCAGCCTCAAAAGAATTCAAAAGCAAAATATCACACAACCTCAACAAAGGCTTAAGCTTCTCCATACCAATCATCGACACCAAACGACCAGGATCAAACGAAACAACAACACCAGCCTTCTTAGCAACCTTAGCAGCCTTTACAGCAGTACTAAGACGCAAACCAGTTATATGCAAATGCTCAGCAGAACCTATATACTGAACATCGAGCTCATCAGGCATCAACTTATCACTAACACCCTCAAATCCATACATAACAACCTGACCATCCTTATTCACAATTATTATCGTAAACCCAGTAGAACCATCAAAATCAATCTTAACCCTACTCACATCAACACCATCACGCCTGATCTCCTCAAGAAGCGTACTTCCAAAAGAATCCATACCTACCTTCCCAATATAACCAGACCTTATGCCTAACCTAGAAGTACCAACAGCCACATTCGCAGCAGACCCACCACCACCATACTTAATACTTCTAACAACACCCTCCCTATCAGGCTGAGCAAAATCATCCACACTAATCTGAATATCCATCAAAATATGTCCTACAGTTACTACTTCAGGCAACACACAAAAGAAAGAACATTTTAACATATAAACCTAACATCCAACAAAAACGAGCACTTCATAATCATCGCAACAAACACGATACTACAAAATATTAAATAACTATTGTAATATGATTATATAATTTTACGCTAAAAATAATTATGAGAACAAACTAATTAACAACCCATAAACGATACAATACATTTAAATTATTCACTTCAGACTTATAATATGGTAATACAATGATAAAGATAAAAAACCTAGTGAAAGAAGGAAATAGAGAACTACTATATTTCTGTCTCCCAAAATCAGGAATAGTAAATGTAAAAAGCAGAAAAGCATACCTGAGAACAGTATCAAAAAGATGGTTCAGGAAATTCATGGCGTTCGACAAAGAAACGCCAGTAGCACAGGTAGAATGCGTACCAATAGAACATGCACCATTCCCCATAAAAGGCGAACAAGCAATCTTCATAAACTGCATGTGGATCAGCAAAGAATACAGAAACCAAGACATAGGACAAAAATTATTAGAAATGTGCATCAACGAATACAAAAAATACAACCCACAAGGAATTTCGCTCGTAGCGCTCGATGACTGGCTCCCATGGCTACAAGTCTCCCAATTCATGAAACTAGGATTCATGATAGCAGACACAAAACCGACAGGAATCAAATACACAGGAATAAAACAACAGTTCGAAGGACGCGAAATAAACGCATACCTACTCTTCAAACCATTATCAGAAGAAGCAACATGGCCACAATTCATAGAAGGACAAAAAATCCGCACCAAATTCTGCCCAGGATACCCATACCTATACGAAGAATAACAAACCACAAAAAATTTGCACTTAATTATTAACAAAACTATAAAACGATTTAAACAATCAGAATTGCAACAACTCAATTCCACTTTTTAGATACAGAACCAATACTCTCATCAACATAAGCTTAGTTCTCAGCCTTCGCATCCTCAAAATCTCTTGCTCCTTATTAACAATTCAAGAAATATCATCAAACACCGATTCACTCAATCAGATAAAACAAAAACACTACAATAAAAATACAAAACTAAAAAACATTAGACAAGAAATTATTATCGAAACTTCACTCTAAGCGTTCATACTTTTGTTCTCTAATTTCTCCATGAGAGAATTTATATTCAACAATCACAGTTTCGTTCAAGGTCCTTTTTATCAAATGATCCATATCAATCTCAGTTTCTGCATTGATCACTTCCTCAGGTTTTACGTTAGTTCTGGGATGTGGCGAAATAATAGAGCACGCGTCCTTACACTCCTTAAGCGAAAGCTCATATGTACCAATACGCTTCGCCAAATTTATAATCTCCTCCTTATCGTACGTTAACAAAGGCCTGAGAACCTGAAAACCTAACCCATACGATATAGAGACCACGTTCTGCATAGTCTGAGAAGCAACCTGCGCCAAGCTTTCACCAGTAGAGATAGCATCATAACCATACTTACGTGCTAAAAACTCTGCAACCCTCATCATAAACCTTCGAAAAACAACAGTCTCCATCCTAGGATCCAGACGAGCAGCTGCAACAAGATGAAAAATATGAAACGGAACATAAAAAACCCTCGACCTATAAGAAAAATACGTAAGAAAACGCAATAACTCACCAACCTTAGAAGCCCGGGACTCTTCAGCATCCCTCACAGCATAGAAATGAACATAATCCACCAACACACCACGCTTCATCAAGAGCCACGCTGCAACAGGTGAATCAATACCACCAGAAAACAAATGCAAAACCCTACCACCAGTACCCACAGGAAGACCACCAGGCCCCTCAAACCTCCTAAAATACACAAGAAAACGATCATCCAAAATCTCAATATAGACAGTCACATCAGGATTCTCCATAGAAACTTTACCCTTAAGCCTCTCAGAAACAACAGAACCAACCATCCTATTAACATCCATCGAAGTATAAGGAAAACTCTTATCAGCACGCGTAGCATCAACCCTAAAAGTAGAAAACGACAAAGAACGAAGTTCATCAACAACAGCATCCACAAGCACATCAAAATCCCTCGGAACCACAGACCTAGCAAACGCAAACCACCTAACACCAAACACCCTAGAAACCACATCACGATATAACCCAATATCACTACCATCAACCTCCACAAGAATCCTACCCAGAACACGCCTAATACACTTATAAGATAATCCACTAAGACTCCTCCTAAGATTATTCACCAACACACGCTCAAAATAACCACGCCTACCACGCTTAAGCCCAACCTCACTATAATGCACAGTAATCACATCAAACATACCATAACAAAAACAAAACAACTAAAACATAAACCTACCCACTCAGAAATCATCCCACAAAACAACCAAAAACCACATTCAATACTTCTTAAACCTATAACTAACAACAACCAAAGTTAATAAAATAAGAACAACAACAAAAACAGACAAAGCAAACAAAACAACATTACCAATATCAGTCTTCACAACCTGAGAAGCCTGTAAAACAATCTTATCCACACGATCCTCAAGCTTACGAGCACTAAGAATCACAACAATATAATCATCAATACTCACAGCAGACCTCAACCTACCCTCCAACAAATTCAACTCATTCTTCACAGCATCCAAATCAGAAACCGAAACACCAGGAACAGCATAAGCACGACCAAGAACAGCCCTAACGCTCCTGATCATACTACTAGCATTCTCAGCCAACAAAGACCTAAGCAAAACCTCACCCTCATTAACACGGCCAATCACAGAACGATACTTCATAACAGCAACAATATAATTACCCCACGTCGAAACATTACCCACACGAACACTCCTATAAGCAACATCGCCAGCAGAAAACTCCCTCCTAGCATCATCCAACAAAGAATCAACACCAGAAAACGTAAGACCCACATAATCCCTAACCTTCTCAACATCAAACTCAAAACCACTCAAGATAACACTCGCATTATACCTCAAACCATCAACAAAACCACCAACAATACTAGGAGTTACAATAACCAAAGAATTCAAAACACCAAAACCATAAGCCAAATCCAAGAGAGCACTAGCGAGATGATCACTAGAGTTCATATTGGAAAAAGAAAACAGACCAAACTCAACGACGGCTCTCTCAACATAACCACGAGCAACAGTAAGATTATGAACAACAGAAGCAAAACCAACACCCTCCATCACAACAGAAGCATTAGCAACCCAAACACTCAACACATTCACCAAATAAACACCAACACCAACCCTAACACTCAAATAATCATAAACCAACCTCACACTATAATTCCACGCCTCCAAACCCAAATCATAAGCAGCAACCAAATACCTCAAACCCAAATCATAACTACCATTCATAACAAAACCAACACCCCTCAAATACAGAGAAGTAGCATTCTCAAGCATAACATCAACAACATCAATGCCAGCAACACCAGCAACCCTCCCACTCACAACAAGGTTCCTCACGCGAGAAAGAACATAATTAACCCTAACAATCAAACCATCAACATCGGAATAACCAAACACACCGGGAACAAATGAAACAAGAAGAACAACCAGCAAAACCAAACCGATAAACCTAGCTAACCTCACAACAAACACCAAACAACGAATACTGCCCTTACATTAATTAACTTTACGTTAAAAGGAAAAGGAAAAAAAGAATTTTTATTTTTTACAGAAAACAACTCTCTTACCTTCTCCTAAATATGAACACTAGAGACACTAGAGACACTAAGAACGTTATTACAACAAGCCACATCGTAGTTTGAGCAGTAGAACTTACACCGCTAGCAACAGAACCAACATTATCAACACTTGTCTTAAGACCACTCACGCCACCCTTTATACTGCTCACATCAGCCTTTATAGTTCCAACGTCAGTCTGTATAGTAGCAACACCGTTCTTCACATCAGTCACAGTGCCCTGTATCGTCCCAACGCTAGTCTTTATAGCAACGACATTATTGCCAACAGCAACAATACTAGCGTTCAAGGCAGGCAGCGTAGCCTTTATAGTTCCAACGTCAGTCTTTATAGTGGCAACAGAACCATCGATGGAGACAACCTTAGCATTCACAGCATTCAGTAAGAACGCAACATCATTCACAGTACTCATTATCGTCCCAACCCTAGTATTTATAGTAGCAACAGTACCCTTCACACTACCAACGTCACCTGCAACACTAGTTACAGTGGCGTTAACACTAGATAACAGTGCCATTAAGTCGTTAACATTAGCCTTTATAGTTCCAACGTCAGTCTTTATGGTAGCAACGTCACCTGCAACGCTCGTTACAGTGGCGTTAACTTTAGATAACAGCGCCATTAAGTTGTCAACCTTAACGCTTATCGCACCGACATTAGTCTTTACAGTAGCAACGTCACCTGCAACACTAGTCAAAACAGCATTAGCACTAGATAACTGCGCAAGAATATCCACTAAACTACCATAGATTACATCACCGCTAGGAGTTACCCAGAACGTTGCATTAGCAAAGAAGCTTGGACTTCCCGTCACATTCCAATCCATCACCGATACAACATGCAAACCAGGCCTAAAACCAGCATCAGTGAACGGGACCAAAAGATCACCAGTACCATTAGCCTTAACAACGTTCATTAGAGAATTATCGACCAGAAGAGCAAATTTCACTGTGGGATCAAGACCAGAACCAGCAATAGTATGCACAGCACCAGTATTACTGAGACCGTCCGACATTATTTTTAACTTCGGCGTAACAGTGAACACTGCACTAGCAATAACACCTGTAAGTGTTGTTGAATTAGTCCCTTGATAACTACTAGTAGCGTTCACACTGTGAGGGCCACCGTAAGTATGAGGCACAGTAAACGTTACCGTGACGTTGAATTTCCCATTAGCACCTGTGGTCGCATTGAAAAGCCACTTATACTCTAGCGTACCATATGTAACATTCTCCCAATACAGATAGATAGCACTGTTTGCTGGGAATCCGTACGCAGTTGCTGTGACAGTAGTACCGACTGGGCCTTTATACGGTGAGAGTATCAACGTTGGTAGAATAGTAAGATTAAAGTAGTATAGAACATTATTACCATCGAGGACTTTAACCATAGCAGGACCACTCGGTAGTTCTGGGACTGTGAACGTTACGTTAAAGAAACCAGTGCCATTAGTGTTTGCGCTCGCAAGGAGCGTAGTTCCTACATATAACTTCACAGGACTATTAGCATAGAAGTACTTACCAGAAACGACAATCTTTCCAAACACTAGGGCTTTGAGGTGAGTAACAGTACCATTGCCATAATATGGCGTTGTTGCGGAATCAATCTGTCTAGTCATTGTTTGATCCCAACTTCTGAATTTAACGAACGCTCTCTGATATTCAGTGAAAGGAACAGTGGCCATTGTTCCATTTGCTCCTATAGTTATAGAATCAGATGGAACGGTGGTGGAATTGCTCACAAATTTTCCTTTCAAATCTGCTATTGGGAATGGTCCGTAAGTGAACATTCCGCTGCTATTAGTTGTGACGTAAGCTATCCTTCCTTTTATGGCATCGGGACTCGTATAGTTTAGTTCTATAATGGAGTTTGGAGGGAATGCTACGCCCTTTACCGTGACTGGTGTTCCTGCACCACCTTTTGATGGTGTTATGAACAATGTTGAGAGAATGTCTACGATCTGTGCGCTTACAGCTACGGACGTTGATGAGCCATCGAAGATTTTAATATACTTGTAATCTTTTGACACGAAGATTGAAATAGGACCGATTAATAATTTGTAAGTAGTACCACTAACAGTACCATAATACGTGTAAAATTTTTCAGATCCTAGTGGCGTGTTAACTATTATAGTTTTGTTTGTGTTTAAATCGGCAACATTAAATGGACCTGCGTATACTTTATCATCGCTACTTAATTGTGAGTAACCATCCTTGCTTATCACAAGAGAAAATTGTGCACCTGAAAACGTGACAAGACTAGTATTCCTATAAAAGATTATTGCGAAATATTTTGCTTTTGTTAGAGGTTTATTATCAACTTTATCTGCGGTGATACTATCAAGTTTCAGTGAAACATTAAAACTAGCTATAGTGACGTTTGATATAGTCAGACTTGGGAAAGATGATGTGTTATTAACTACTCCTAGTAATGGTGCTCCGGTTGATGCGTATACTGGCACTGGTATTTTTGATAGTGTTGTGGAGAGTGCTGGTAGTATTGTTATAAGTATTAGTAGTGTGGTTAGTATTTGGCTTGTTATTTTCTTATTTGTTTTCATAGGTTTTTTCACCTCTAAGGCAAAATTTCTTGTGCGTACAGGTTTATAAATATTTAGGTTTTTTTGAGATTCGGTTTTTTAGAATGTTATGTTCATTGGTTGTTTTATGTATTTTTTATGTATGGATTGTCTGTTTTTGTGTATGTTTTGTGTGTTTTTTCTTGTTTTATGGGGAATGTTTTATCTTTTGATTTGGTTTGTTTTTTTGTGGGGATGTTGGGGGTTGGTTTGGTGTTCTAAAGGTTGTATGGTTGTTTGTGTGTTTCTCTTTTTGTTTTTGGTGTTCTTCGTGGTTGGGGTTGGAGGATTTTTGTTTTAAGGTTTTTGTTGGTTTATTGTTCTTTTGGTTTTTGTTTTAATAAATTAAGGGTTCCGCAGCAGTTCCTGAATGGATAACTTTATGTAACATTTCTTAACACTTATTTACATGACGATTGAGAGGTTGCTGGTATTCATCCTAATACGCTTAGAAAATGGGATAGACAAGGTAAGGTTAAAGTTGTTAGAACTGTTGGTGATAGGAGAAGGATACCTGAGAGTGAAGTTGAACGTTTGATGGGCATTGTTAAACCAAACATGTCTAAAAAGCTGTGATTTATGCTAGAGTTTCCTCTCATGATCAGGAACAGAAAGGGGATTTAGAGAGGCAGAAGCAAAGTTTACCAGATTATGCAAGGTCGAACGGATGTGAAGTTATTGCAGTCTTGGAGGATGTAACAGGGTTCTGAGTTAAGTAGGAATATAGTGAATTGTTGCTTTTATTCCTACTTAACCCTTCCCTCTCGATTAATTCGTTGAGGGCTCTCGGGGAGAACCCAATTCCCCGCATCTGAAGGTTCAACACCGCTACAACATCTCTATCCATTGTTAACCCGCATTCTTCGCACTTCATTATCCTGCCCAGATAGGAAGCCATGCTTCCAGAGCAGGCTGGGCAGGTTTTAGATGAGTTGGCTGGGTTAACGTATTTTGTTGGTAAATTAAGCCATTTAAGCTTGTATTCAAGCATAAACTGAAACGTCCTTGCGTTCCACTTTGAGAGCTTTCTGTTATTTTTCCTTGAGCCGTTGAGGATTCGCCCCTTTACACCTTTCAGGTTTTCAAGTATTGCTCCGCAGTTCTTCTCCTTGAGCTCCCCTGCAACCTGCGTGGTTAGTTTGTGCATGAAGTCTTTAGCCCTATTCTCCTCACGTCTAGAGTACTTCTTGAGGAGCATCTTTGATGTGTTGGGCTTAATCTTAGATAACTTTTGTATCCTCTGCCGCTTAGTTTCATAGGTTCTGTGGATGTGGTAGAGCTCTCTTAAGTCATAGCGCTTGATCTCGCCACCTATGAACGCCGTCACGTTCGTTAAGTTAACGTCAAATGATGCCCACTCATCAGCCTTGAGCTCAACCCTCTTCTTAACTGTAATTATCAACTCCTTCTCAGTCATAAGTAGTCCACCGACTTTATCAAAGTCTCTTGGGATCCACGAACACTCACTCAAGTCAACCTCAAGATAACGTTTGTTCGGTTCAATGCTTACCCTCAGTATACCATCTCTGAAGCTGAAGAGCGTGCTTTTAATATAGACTGTCCTCTTAGTTATCTCAGGAGGCTCCTTCGCCCTCCCCCTATTATATAATGTTATCCAGCCCTTAATCAATCCGATAACGGAGTTCATTGCTGAATCAACGTAGTGTTTGGAGTATCTCCACTCTCGTAGCAGTTCATCCCTAAGCTCTCTCCTATCCTCAGCTTTCAAGTTAAGGTGAGCCTTCTTGGAAATTTTAACGTGTGAGAAGATTACATCTAAAGCCTTCCGCTTAGCTTTGAAGTATTCTTCGATTAAATCTTTTGGAGCTTCTACTGGGATCCTGTAGCTTTTAATTGCTTCCATAATCTCTCAACCTCGCTCCTCGGGTAGCGGAGCTTACCAGTTGGGAGCCTAACTGCTCTAATAATGCCTTTCCTCTGCCACTTCCAGAGCGTTTTAACTGAGATACCGAATATCTTTGCGACATCCTTTGGTCTAAGTAGTTCTTCTTTCATCAAAGAGTTAATAGAGTTAAACAAATATTTAAACCTATCTATTCCAAAACTGCTGACCACGGCGGGCTTAACGAAAATAGAGAGTTCATGAACAAAATTTTTGACATGGTTGAGAAAAGGAAGGTAGGAATTATCATAATAGCTTTCAAGGATAGGCTTGCAAGATTCGGCTTCAAGTACTTGGAGCGTTATTTCGCTTCTCATAATGTAAAAATTGAAGTTGCTAACGGTGACGAGCCTAAAGATGCTTATCGAGAGCTTGTAGAGGATCTCATTGCTTTGGTTTCAAGTTTTGCAGGAAGGCTCTAGGCTCGTAAAGTCAAATGATGAATACTATCTCCACGTTACTTTCAGGAAATGCATTGAAGAAAGAAAAACTTCAGGCTTAATTGGTGTAGATGTCAACGAGAAAAGTATACTTAGCTATCGTTAAACCCAGTGAAGCGTGTAGCTTAGGGACAACTTAGTGATGCGCTCAAACGTGGATACGATTATCGAATATTTAAACATTTCAACAGTTCATCCCAGAAAAAGTTTTAGGCTTTCTTGTCGTTGTTTTGATGTAAGCGTTAATGCTATTATCTGGTGTGTAGTATTCTTATGTGGTGGGGTGGATGGTTGAGGCTTTTGTGTTTGTGAGTGTGGAGCCTGGTAAGATTGATAGGGTTGGGATGGATATAAAGAGGTTTCCTAATGTGATGGAGGTTTTTGCTGTGACGGGGGAGTATGATATAGTTGTTAGGGTTGAGGCTAAGGATTTTGCGGAGCTTTCGAGGATAATTAGAGAGTATATTCCTTCTGTGTCTGGTGTTATAAAAACTTCTACGTCGGTGATTATTGAGAAGTATTAGTGATTTTTGGTTTTGGTTGTGGGGTGGCTTACTGAGTATCCTAGGGAGCGTATTTTTTCTTCTATTCTGTTTATTGTTTCTGGTTCTGGTATTTCTATTAGTAGTTGGACTTCTGCTGATACGGGTTCTAGTTGTGGGTCTATTCTGCTGTGGAAGATGTCTATTATGTTTCCTCTTTCCGATGCTATGATCTCCACTACGTTTTTTAATGTGCCGGGCATGTCTGGTAGTATGCATTTGATTGTTGTGATTCGTTTCATTTGTGCGAGTCCTCGCATTATAACTTTGTAGAGTGTTGTCAGGTCTGCGTTTCCGCCGCTTATCAAAGCGACGACTTTCTTGCTCTTTACGTTTATTTTGTTGTTGAGCAGTGCTGCGACCGATGACGCTCCCGCGCCTTCCGTCACTGTTTTTGCTCTTTCCATGAGGAGTACCATGCTCATGGCTATTTCATCTTCGCTAACGGTAACGATGTCGTCAACTATTTCTGAAACTATCTCGAATGTCAAGTTTCCCGGTTTCTTTGTGAGAAGTCCATCGGCTAGTGATTGTTTTGTCTTTACTTCTACAACGTGACCTTCTTTTAGTGATGCCGTGAATTTTGGTGCGGATTCCGGTTCTACTCCGATGATTTTCACGTTTTTCCTTAGGCTCTTGATTATTGATGCGATGCCTGAGATTAGTCCTCCACCACCGACTGGAACAATTATCACATCAACGTCTGGTAGATCATGGATTATTTCTAATCCTATTGTTCCATTGCCTGCTATTACGTAGGGATCATCGAACGGATGTATGAACACTGAACCAGTTTTGTCAGCAATTTCCAAAGCTTTTCTATAAGATTCATCATAAATTGCGCCGTGGAGCACTACTTCTGCACCGTAAGATTTCGTGGCATTGATTTTTGAGGGGGGCGTTGTGACCGGCATAACGATCGTGGATTTGATGCCTGCCATTGTTGAGGCATAAGCGACTCCTTGAGCATGATTACCTGCAGATGCCGCAATAACACCCCTAGCTTTCTCTTCGGGGCTAAGTTTATGAATCTTATAATATGCACCACGTACTTTGAAAGCACCGGTTTTTTGAAGGTTCTCCAATTTTAAGTATACTTCACCACCGGTCATTCTGCTTAAAGTATTCGACTTATCAAGCGGGGTCTTATAAACAATGTTTTTAAGCACAACCTCAGCGCGTTGAACCTCCTTACCAATATCAGTCCATTTCATTAAGCATCACACTTAATATTAAAATCCTCCCTAAATAATTAATCGCAAGCATTCATGCTACAATAACGTAGAGCAAGTCCATAAAAACATTATTAGCCATGGAGTGTGACAAGATCTTGGTACTATTTGATCACAGCTATGGTCGAACCGGTTACTATTAAAATTCCTCCGATTACGTCACCCAATGTTAAAGGTTCTCTTAGTAAAGTATAACCTAGTAAAGCTACAAATAGAGGGAGCAAATTTGAATATGGGGCAGTAGCGTTTGAACCGATGATTGATGTTGCTTTATTCCACATATAGTATCCCAGTACGCCGGGAGCAATGGCTATCCAGAAAAGAGCGAGAATAACTCCTAGTTTCATAGAAATCAAATTAAGATTTGAAAGCCATGGATATGAGAACAAGAGCGTAAAAGGTATTGAGAGGATGAGTGATGAATACGTGAGGGACGCTCTATCAGAATTGGGATAAAACTTATTCTGAAGGACAGTGTATAGAGCCCAGAGAAAACCAGTGGTGACACCGCCAATCAACCCCAACGTATCGTTAAAACTACCAAGCCTAAGTCCTCTCCAATAAAATAGTAAAAAGGCACCAAGAACAGATAATAAGCTGCCAGTGAATTGGAGTCTTGAGGGTCTCAAGGATTCCACAACAAAACTTAAGGCCATGATTATTACAGGGGTAATGCCATACGCAAAACCAACAAGGGATGCGCTTGTCATGGATAGTGCCCAATAGAACACAAAATTAAAACCCGTAAAACCCACTAGACCTAAAACCATAGACTTCAAACCAGCATACTTAAAAGATTTAAACACAATGCTGGGACCAAAAACTAAAGGATAAAAGATTGCGGCAAGAGTCCATCTGAAAACAGTTATACTAAAAGGATCCATATAACCTGAAAGTAGCCTACCAACAATATTATTGGTAGCCCATAATAAATTACAGGTCACAAGCAATAACAAAGCATAACGATCCAACAAAATCACCTCAACAAATATTACAAAAAGAAAATATAAGATTTGCTCAAGAAAAGTGTTGGAAAGCTTAATAAGGGTTTTCATCAGTGATCTGCATAAAATCTTGGCGCTCTTCTGGCTAAAGTTGGAGGATCCTTCGGATTTATGTGAGTAATCGTAGTAGAGTTTATTTAGTCTAAAATAATATGTATAAATAGCCCGGTCGTCTAGCGGTCAAGGATCCCGGGCTCTGGACCCGGTGACGTGGGTTCGAATCCCACCCGGGCTACCAACAAACTTTCTTATCTTAGGGGTTGGACAGCAGCTTCCAAATAGATAGATTTTTATAGACGTTCATGGATATTTATTTTGATGAGTGTAGAGAAGCATTATACGATGAAGGAAGCCAGTAGAATTCTTGGTGTTAGCGTTAGACGACTTCAGATTTGGGATAAGCAAGGATTAATTAGGTGTATGAGGACGCCTGGGGGTAGGAGGAGAGTACCTGAAGGCGAAATAAAACGCATCCTTGATTTAGGAGAGGAAAGAATTATTGTAGGGTATGCAAGGGTTTCATCTTCAACACAAAAGGATGATTTGGAAAGACAGAAACAACTTATTTCAAGCTACGCTAAAGAGAAAGGTTACGGTGAAATTCAAGTTTTAACGGATATTGGTTCTGGACTTAACGAAGGCAGAAAAAACTTCCTGAAACTCTTAAATATGGTTTCAGAAAGGAAAATATCCAAGCTGATAATCGCTTACGAAGACAGGCTCACAAGATTTGGTATTGAAACTTTAAAGAAAATGTTCACAGTTTTCGGAACAGAAATAGAAGTGATAAACCATGAAGAGAAAACTCCTCATGAAGAGCTTGTGGAAGACTTAATCACCATAGTTGCTCATTTCGCTGGAAAGCTCTACGGCATGAGAAGCCATAAGTATAGGGAGGTTGTTGAAGGTGTCAAGAAGCTTGTTAGTTAAAGCGTACTCAATACCATATAACCTTGAGGTGAACGAGCTTATAGAGGACTACATGCGCATCTTAAACTCTATCTTGGATGACTTATGGAGGAACATTGCATGGGAAAGAAGGGGCAAGAGGCTTATACCGTTTTTGAGGAAGGATAAGGCTTTTAGGAAGTGGCTTAGGGATAAGTATCTTGAGGGGTGGGTTTACTCCAAGCATTACGTGGACTCCGCGATAAAACAGGCTTATTCCGTGCTCGAATCGTGGAGGAAAAGATATCTACGTGGGCGGGCAGGAAGAGGTAGGCCTGAACTGAGGAGGAAGTTCGTTAGAGTTAAGGAAACCCTCTACAGTTACAGGGACGGCGTGCTTAAGGTTTCGATTAAACCCTATGAAGAGAGCGTGACCGTAGATTTGAGGAAGACGTGGTGCTGGGATAGGATAAGGGGTTTAGACCTCGGCGAACTCATACTTAAACAGGACAGGCTCATAGTTACTGTTAGAAAAGAGGTGGAGCTAAAGATTAAAGACCCAATAGCATGGGACGTGAACCTCTTAACCTTAGATGGTTATGACGGTGAAACACACTATTCGATAAGCTTGAAGGAAATTTATACTATCCACAGGACGTACGAGCTGAAGAGGAGGGTCATCCAAAAGCTCCCAGAGAAAACCAGGAAGAGGCTCCTGGAGAAGTACAGTTCAAGGGAGAGAAATAGAGTTAACTATGTACTACACAAGCTGGCTAAGCAGCTATCCAACAGGACAAATATCTTCGAGGACTTGACGAACTTCAAGGAGAGGGTGGCTAGGACGAAGAGTAGAAGTATGAATAGGCAGAACAGCAAGCACAACTACATCAAACTACAAAGGTATGTGGAATACAAATCTGCGTGGAATGGTTATGCTACCATATATGTGAATGCGAAGGGCACCTCGAAGACCTGCTCCAAATGCGGGTACTACAACAAAGACCTAAGGGGAGCAGTCTTCAAGTGCCCAAAATGCGGTTTTATAATCGATAGGCAGAAAAACGCGTCAATAAACATTTGGAAAACGTTCCTTAGGATGTGGGGATTCATGGGTTTTCCCCGAAGGGAGCTAACCCCGATGAGCCCTCCAATGAACCCAGAGGAGGACAAGAGGGATGAGGCTCAAGAACTAAGTATGGATATGTATGGAATCCATACTTAGTTCAGAACCCTATGAAAACAGCTATTAAGGGCGTGATAAGTTTTTCCCATAAAGATCTGAAGATGAATTTAGGAAAAAGTGTAATCATGTCGACATTTTCATTAATGATAATGGATACGGTTTTAGAGAGTGAATATTCATCATGAGAAGTATCACCATCAGTAAACAGAAGTAGACCTCCACTTGAATTTTGATAACCAATATAACAGGCCCAATTTTTTCCAATCCAACCATCAGGTAACGGAGGTTCACGAATAATTTTAATCTCGTCGCTAAACTTTCTTACGATCTCCTCACTTCCATCAGTAGACTCTCCTAGGACAACGATGATCTCTTTCGACTTATACTTAAGGTTAATGAGAGAGGATAAACATTCTTCAATTGTATCAGCTTCATTCTTAACAGGAACAATAATAGATACTAAAGGTCCATTGTCAATAATTTTATTAATCTGTTTTAAGCTTGGTAGATGTCTTATTTTGTTTAAATAAAAACCTAAAGTAAGAAATAATAACAAACCATAAATTCCACCTAATACTTCCCACCAGTACACATCATCCAGAAGTTTGGGGTATAAAATATAGTTACAGTCTTTTTTCTGTTCTGGAGCGCTTTTGATTTAGTTAATGATATATATATTTCTGGAATTATTAGGACGTGTGAAGAGGTGGTGGACCGATATGTTCTCTAGGCCTGAGATGAAAAGAATATTGAGGTTAACAGATGTTGATACGGCTTTGGATCTTGCAATAAACAGTTTTGGTCTTGATCTGACCGTTGAAGATGTTAATGTTGAGCATGCTGTTGGTAGGATTTTGGCTGATAGTATTGTTTCGAATAAGGATTATCCGGAGTTTGATCAAGCGTTTTATGATGGTTATGCTATTCGGAGTGTTGATACAGATCATGTTGAGAGCGGTCTTCCAGTGAGATTAAAGATTGTGGGGCGTATGGATACTAATGATAAACCGGAAAAGATTATTCTGAAATCTGGAGAGGCTGTCTTTACTGTGAGTGGTGCGCCACTACCGCTCGGGGCTGATGCGGTAGTAAGGCTTGAGGAGGCTGAAGTAGATAATGATTACGTAATAATAAAGAGAAGGGTCAACGCAGGTGAGACTGTTGTTATGAAGGGACATGATTTTAAACGTGATGATGTGATTCTGAGTAAAGGGACGTTGTTGAGGCCGCAGGATATAGGTTTGGTGATGGAATTAGGTATTACAAGATTAAAGGTTTATAGAAAAATTAGAACAGGAATAATGTCTGTAGGATCGGATCTTTTAGAGCGCGCTAATAATGGTGTACCTTATCCAGATAATTATTCGCAGATTGTTAAACACTATCTAAAGCTATTTGGCTTTGATGTACAGCATTATGGTATAGTGAGTGATGATAGGGGTGAAATTAGAGAAAGGATTTTAAAAGCTGTGGGAGAGAACGATGCAGTTTTAGTAGTTGGTGGGGTGTCAATTTCAAGTAATGATCTGGTGCCTGATGTAGTTAACGAAATAGGTACGATAGTATTTCACGGTCATCGTATAAGTCCTGGAAAGGTAAGCGGACTTGCGATAGTTAATAAAAAACCTGTGTTCATGATACCTGGACATGTAGGTTCAACGGTTGCAGCACTTTTTCTCATAGTCGTGCCAACGCTGTTCTATAAATTAACTGGTGTTCGTGATCCATACGTAAAAGTAAAAGCAAGGCTAATAGGTGATGTTGAAACAAAACCAGGATCGTACGCATTCAGAACAGTCTCACTTAAATATGTTAATGGTGAGTACGAGGCAAAACCAATATATAAACAGCTTGGGGGATCACCTTTTCTCACATTGTTGGTAGAAGCGAATGGCTTCATTATTGTGAGACCAAAAGATAAACTCTTTGTTGGGGATACTGTTGAAGTAAGGATGTTTTCTCCTATTGAAGCATTAAGAATATATTGATGAGGTGAATGATACAGCATGCATATTTTAGCAATTACTGGAAGGAAAAATAGTGGTAAAACAACATTAATAGAGGAGATCGTAAAGAGATTTTCGCATACTACTAAAATCGCTGTAATTAAGCACATACACCATGAAGGCACAGAATTCGATGTGAAGGGTACAGATACATGGCGAGCAAAGCGTGCAGGAGCATCTATAGTCATAGGATTAGCACCTGATACGCTTTTTGTCAATGCCAAGATGAGTAAACAAAACTTAGAGCTTGCATTGAACATCATAAAAACGATGGACCAAGAAATCAAACTTATACTGCTTGAGGGCTTTTACAGTAAAATAAAAGGACAAATAAATGTTAAAAGAATCATTGTGATAAGAAGTATTGAAGAGATAAGAGAATTGTTGAACGATGAAAACAAACCCCTTGCAATATTCTGTTTGAATTGTGATAATAAAGAAATAAACGGGATACCAGTGTATAATAATATAAATGATATTCTTCTGAAGATTGAGGAGCTTATAAAGGATGTAGAATGATGGATGTCGGTGTTATAGTATTGGCAGGTGGTTATGGTAAAAGGTTTCAGACGAGTGGTCAGTGGGCTGATAAATTACTTGAACTGATTAATGGAAAACCAATGCTCGTAAACGTGATCGATGCACTATCTCAGATTTCACAAGATATTGTCATAACAACAAAACCGGATCGTATTGAAAAATATAAGAGAATAATCAACGCAAAAGAAATTAAAATTATACCGGACGATCCTCCGTTAAAGGTTTCTTTACCACTAGTTGGCATCAATGCTGGAATCCAACACCTTCAAAACGAATACATACTTCTTGTAGCAGGGGATATGCCCTTTATAAAACCAGAATTAATAAAAATCTTAATCAATAATGTGTCTCAGAATGATGTGACAGTACCTATATTCTGTAACGGAATCACACAACCACTTCTAGCCATCTACAGATATAATTATGTTTATAAAATCATAAAAACAATATTAAGAAAGAAACAAAAAAGGGTGACAGATTTAATAAGAGGTGCTTATACCATAGGATTCATACTAGAAGATGAAATGAGAAGTGTAGATCCTGAACTGAAATCCTTAATAAGTATAAACAGACCAGAAGAAATAAAAAAACAAACGATAAAACAAGTGCCTAACACGATTAAAATTCGTAGAATTATATACAAAGATCCACATCCATACTGGAAGGCATTAAATGCATACCTGGAACGTTCATACCAAAAAGCTGCATTATTATTCGTTGAAGAATCAAGAATGTTTAGAAAATATGGAGTAACACACTTAGAATTACACGCACTCTACGATGCATTAAACGCTTACCGAGAAATAGGAAAAGAATTACCGGAAATCAATCAAAGGGTTTGTGATCTTACAAGAATAATAAAAGAGGTAGGGTAGAAAATTTTTAAAGTTATGAGAGAGAACTGACTATTTCATTTATTATCTTCTTGATTTGTTTCTTTATTTGTTGTGTGTTGGTTTGTGTTATTGTGTAGTTTATTTTTATTCCTTGTTGTTGTGCGTATTGGGCAATTCTTTGACTTATTGATATTGTAGTTATGTTTTCTGAGTTTTCTATGATATTTTTTATTGAGTTTATGATCGATATCGACGTGAACACGAGTATGTTTGTGTGACCTCTTTGTTCTAGGAATTTTTTGAGCTTTTTTATGTTTTGTTTGTATGGTTTGATTGTGTAGAGTTTAAATATTTGACTGTTTGCTATGTTTGTTCTTATCCATTCTTCTAGTTTTGGGTTTATTTGATCTGATGAGTAAGTTGCAGTTGGTTGCGTTGGTTTTAGTTGTTGTAGAAGTTTTATGATTCCTTGTGTGTTATGTTGTTCTGGTGTTTTAACGTTTTTTACGTGGTATTTTTTGAGCATGTTTGCTGTTGCCGTTCCTATTCCTATTGAGTTTTTTATTATTTTATGTTTATATTGTTCTAGTTCTTTAAGTGCTGTTTTTACTGCTGTTTTACTCGTGTATATGTTGTATTGTGGCGTGAATGTTTGCAGTATCTGTTTTGTTCTCTGTATTTCTTGTTTGAGTTTTGTTGTTTTTATTATTGGTAGTTTGATAAGTTGTATGTTCGGGTTCTCGATTTTTTTGAGTTCTTTTTCTATGTTTTGTGATGTTTCTGGTGTTCCAAGTAGGAATATTCTGATCATTTCTCTTTGCACCATGCAAGTGTTTTGTGAAGTTGTGCTACTTTTCCTATTACTATGACGGCTGGTGGTTTTATTTTATGTTTTTTGAGCGTTTCTTCTACTTCTTGGAGCGTTGTGATTATTGTTTTTTGTCTTTTTGTTGTTGCACTTTGTATGATTGCCAGTGGTGTTTGTGGTGCTAGTCCCGTGTCAAGGGCTTGTTTTATGATCTCTTGTATTGTTGATATTCCCATGAGTATGACTGTTGTGTCTACTGCTTTAAGTATTTGTTGTAAATTTAGTGGTTTGTTTTCTTTTCTATGTCCTGTGACTATTGCTACTGATGATGCGTAATTTCTGTGTGTGAGTGGTATTCCTGCATACTCTGGTGCTGCGATCGCTGATGTAATTCCTGGTATGATTTCATACTCTATCCCTGCCTCTTTAAGTGCTTCGCATTCCTCTCCTCCTCTTCCGAAAATGAATGGATCTCCATTTTTCAACCTGACCACTATATTGTGTTCTTTTGCTTTCTGTATCATGAGTTTGTTTATCTCTTCTTGTTTGTAAGCGTCTCCGTGTGTTTTTCCTACGTATATGAACTCTTTTGCTTGTCTTGCATGTTTTAGGATTTTGGAATTCACAAGTCTGTCATATATTACTACATCTGCTCTTCTGAGTATTTTTATTGCTTTAAGTGTAATGAGTTCTGAATCTCCTGGTCCTGCGCCTATTATATATACTTTTCCCATGATATTTGCCTCCATTGCTTTATGATTTCTTCCCCGCCTCTATCAGCAAATTCTTTTGTAGTGTTTTCTATTATTTTGTTTGGATTGTTGTCTTGCACCTTTATTAGTATTCTCTTTTTATAATCTGGCGAGATGAGTGATGTGATGAGTGTTATCCTGTTATCTATTATGTTTGCATATACTCCTAATGGTGTTTTGCATCCAGCTTGGAGTTTCTCTAGTATTTTTCTCTCTATTGTTGTTTCTGTGAGTGTTTTGTGATCTGTAATTTTGTTTAATATGTTTATTAATCGTGTGTTATCCTTTCTTGTCACTACTGCTAATGCTCCTTGTCCTGCTGCTGGTGTAATGAGTTCTGGTCCTAGTCTCTGGTAGTGATAATTTATGTTAAGTCTGTTTAATCCTGCCTCAGCTATTAGTAAAGCGTCCACTTTTCCCTCCTCTAGTTTCCTTATTCTCGTGTCAATGTTTCCTCTAATTGGTTGCGTGTTTATGTCCGGCCTTAGGTATTTTATATGTGTAACTCTTCTTAAGCTACTTGTTCCTATTGTTGTGTTCGGTTTCAATTTTTCTATTGTTGTGTTATCTCTTGTTATGAGTATGTCGAATGGACTTTTCCTTGGTGGCACCGCTGCTATTATGAGCTGTTCTGGTACGTCTGTTGGATAGTCCTTCATGCTGTGTACTGCAAGGTCAATTTCACCATTAATTAATTGATGGTCTATTTCTTTTTCAAATATTCCCTTTGTTGACATACTGTACAGTGGTGTTTGAGTATCAATATCACCTTTTGTTTTGATTACCTTTATTTGAAGTTGAATCTCAGGGTCTATTTTCTTGAGAGCCTCTACTACCTCATTGGTTTGTATTAAGGATAGTTTACTTCCTCTCGTTCCTACTATTAGCTTCATTTAAAGATCTCACCTATTGTTTGTGCTATTGTGTTCGTGGTTTTTTCTATGTCTTGTAATGTATGTGCTGTAGAAAGGAAGCAGGTTTCGAATTGGGATGGTGGTATAAAGATTCCTTGCTTGAGAAGTTTCGCGTGATATTTCATGAAGAGTTCAGTGTTTGATGTAAGCGCGTCATCGTACGTGCTCACTAGCTTGTCTGTAAAGAAGATTTGAAACATTGATTCCAATGTGTTTATTGTTACCGGTAATTTTTTATCGTGTACGAATTCTCTTATTGGTTTTATAAGTTTTTGTGTGTTTTGTCTCAGTATTTGGTATATGTGCTTATTATTTACTATGTATTCTATTGACGCTAATGCCGCTGTTGTTGACACCGTATTTCCGCTATACGTTCCAGCCTGGTATACTTTGCCTTGTGGAGCTAAATTTCTCATGATCTCGCTCCTTCCTCCAAATGCCGAGATTGGGAATCCTCCCCCTAATATTTTTCCTAGCGTTGTTAAATCTGGTTTTATACCATAATATTCCTGTGCTCCTCCTGGCGCCAATCTAAAACCCGTCACTATCTCATCGAATATGAGCATGGCACCTGTATTATCAGCTATTTCTCTTACTGATTTGAGGAATTCGATGTTCGGTAGTATGAGTCCAACGTTTGCCATTACTGGTTCTAGGATTATTGCAGCTAAGTCATCCCTGTATTCCCTTGCAAGCTTTTCTGTAAGTTCTATATCGTTAAACCGTGATACTAATGTATGCTTTGCAGTATCCTCTAAGACTCCTAGACTTGACGGTATTCCGAATGTTAATGCTCCCGAACCAGCTTTCACTAGTACTGCATCATGTGACCCATGGAAACAACCTGCAAATTTAATTATTTTTCTTTTATTAGTATAACCCCTTGCTAACCTTATAGCATGCATTGTTGCCTCCGTTCCTGAATTCGCTAATCGCACCATTTCTATTGAGGGATATAACTCCCTTATTTTCTCTGCTAAGATTATTTCATTTTCTGTTGGTGCTCCGTACAGTACTCCATTTTCTAACACATTCTTTACCTTTTCTATTATGAAATCTGGTTTATGACCATAGAGCAGTGCACCATAACCCATCACGTAATCTATGTATTCATTATTATCAACGTCTATTAGTTTTGAACCCTGTGCTCTTGAAACAAAAAACGGGTATGGTTGAAATGCTCTCACTGGACTGTTTACACCACCAGGTATGAGTGTCTTTGCTTTTTCATATAATTTATGGGATCTCTCCATTTTTCAACCATCCCGCGTAGTCCTTTGCAAAATAAGTGATTATGATATCTGCTCCTGCCCGTTTTATTGCCGTAAGCATCTCCCACACTGCTACTTTTTCATTTATGAAATTATTTTGTGCAGCAAGTTTAATCATTGTATATTCTCCGCTTACATTATACGCTGCGATCGGGACGTTAAATCGCTCTTTCGCTGATTTTATTATATCTAAATACCAGAGTGCTGGTTTTACCATTACTATATCAGCACCTTCTTTAATATCTAATTCAATTTCTCTCAGTGCTTCTTTTGCATTTCTTGGGTCCATTTGATAACTTCTCCTATCCCCAAACTGTGGTGCTGAACTAGCGGCCTCTCTAAATGGTCCATAGAGTGTTGAAGCATGTTTTGCAGAGTATCCCATTATTGCAACATCCTTATAACCAGCCTCATCAAGTGCTTCTCTGATCGCTTTAACTTGACCATCCATCATTGCTGATGGTGCTACCATATCAACACCAGCTTCAGCATAACTCAATGACACCTTTGCTAAAACTTTTAACGTTTCATCATTATCCACATAAAGTTCTCCTGTATGAGGCCCTCGCTCCGCCTTTTTTATTATTCCACAATGTCCGTGCGTTGTGTACTCGCATGTACAGACATCAGCCACTATCACTATTTGATCCCCGTATTCTTTCCTTAGCAATCTTATAGTTCTCTGAACAACACCTTGAGGATCATAATCAGAGGTAGCATGTTCATCCTTATGTAACGGTATTCCAAAGAGCAATACTGATCTTATCCCTAGCTCTAACAATTCTCTTACCTCATTAACTAACGCATTTATTGAAAATCTATACTGACCTGGCATTGTTGTGATCGATTCTTTTCCCTCCAACCCCTCTTTCACAAAGAAAGGCATTATAAGCTGTGACGGATTAACATAAGTCTCAGCTATAAGGTTCCGTAAAACCTTTGATAAACGTAATCTTCGCATCCGAGTTGTAGGAAACACATCCAACTGAAACACCTAAATAAGGAAATGCTCACTAATGGTATAAACATTTGCGTTTAAAAATATGCAAATAAATCACCAAAACATAACAACAAGTTATACTCTCCTTAAACTAAAGAAGAGCTTTTTATTTCTCAATCTTAAAGTTTCATCATGCCAAGTCCTGGACATTGTCAAGGATGTTATTGAACTGAGTGTGTGGCTCATAACCAGCTTGATAATTATATAACATGTTTGAAGTTTTGTGTCTACTTAGGTATGTCGACAATTTGTCCTAGAGGACTTTTTTGTTGAATTCTTCTGCAAAAGTTTAATTAGAGGTGTGCATTCTATGGTTTGAGTTTCTATGATGCCTAAGTTTATGGATAAGATTACGCGTAATGAGCCAACTTATGGTACATGGATAACCATGGCTTATCCTGAGATTGTTGAGGCTCTTTCTTACTTACCTTTTGATTGGTTTGTGTTCGATATGGAGCATGCACCGTTAACTATTAGAGATATTGAATTCCTCATGATGGCTATTAAAAATAATACAATCGCACCCATTGTTAGAGTTCCATGGAACGATTTTGTAGTGATAAAACAAGCATTAGACATAGGAGCACAAGGGTTAATCGTCCCCTACGTTAATAATAAGGATGAAGCGGTAAGAGTTATAAAAGCTACAAGGTATCCACCAGAGGGTATCAGAGGTGTAGGACCTAGAAGATGCGCAAACTATGGTTTCACAAATGTGAAGGAATATTTTAAGCAAGCGAACAAAGAAATCATAGTGATTGTTCAGATAGAAACTGTGGAAGCTGTGGAGAACGTCGATGAGATACTCCCAGTCGATGGTATAAATGGGGTTTTTATAGGACCAAATGATCTCTCAGCATCATTAGGAATTTTTAGAGAATTCGATAACCCAAGATACATTAATGCACTTAACAAAGTACTTAATGCAGCAAAATCCATGAATAAAATCGCAGGTATAATGGCCCAAAGCACAGATGATGCGTTAAGCAAGACTAAAAAGGGTTTCAATTTCATATCACTGTCACATGACCTCAGTTATCTAATAAAAGGATACACTGATGCATTCAAAACGCTCGGGCGACTCACCTAATTGAACATTCTTAATAATAGATATAGTTCATTAGTAATGTTTATTTTGTTGCTAGAGTACAAAATATTAGGTGTTTTAAAATGATTGTTGAGATAAAAATTCCTGAAGAGATTTGGCCAAGGAGGTCTGATTGGAATGGACGTGTTATTTCAATAAGTAAGAAACCAGGGGATAGAGTAGTCAAAGGGGAAGTGATTGCGGAAGTTGAAACTGAGAAGGTTGTTTTAGGCATAGAATCACCGTATGATGGGAATGTTGTTAAGGTTATGATTGCTGAAGGTGATCTTGTTAAACCAGGTTCATTGATCGCATTAATAGAAAGATCCTAAATAGGTGAGAGCTTCTTGCTTACGAACAATAAGGCAACGGTCAGAGTAACGATCAATGAAGATTATTTAAAAGTTCTAAAAACAATAAATGATGTTGGTCTAAGAACGGTGTGCGAAGAAGCGCTCTGTCCAAACATAATGGAATGTTGGGGCATGGGTACAGCAACATTCATGATAATGGGTAGTATATGTACACGAGGATGTAGATTTTGTTATGTAATGAAAGGGCGCCCAATGCTACTCGACAATGACGAACCAATGAAAGTAGCATTAGCAGTCAAAAAAATGAATCTCGATTATGTTACACTAACTTCTGTAGATAGGGATGATTTATTAGATGGTGGAGCAGAACACTTTGCAAAAACAATAAAAGCAATCAAAGAACTCAATTCAACGATCATAGTCGAGGCATTAATACCAGACTTTCGAGGAGAGCATCAAAGTATTAAAAAAGTTATAGATGCGCGTGTAGATGTGTTGGCGCACAACATCGAAACTGTAGAAAGACTAACTCCATTGGTAAGAGATAGAAGAGCTAGCTACCAACAAAGCCTGAAAGTGTTAAAGATAGCAAAAGAACTTAACCCAACGCTTATCACGAAATCATCCATACTACTTGGGCTAGGAGAAACATATGAGGAACTAATTGAGACAATGAAAGATCTAAGAAAAGTTAAGGTCGATATATTAGTACTCTCACAGTACATGAGACCAAGCACTAAACAATTACCAGTACATAAATATTATACACAGAATGAGTTCAAAACATTACAAAACGAAGCTCTCAAACTAGGCTTTACGTATGTAGTCGCATCACCATTAGCAAGAACATCATACAAAGCAAAAGATGCATACCTCAGCGCAATAAAAAATCAACAAACACTTATTCGTTGATCAGCTATGAAAAACCCACTAAGAATCATCATAGACGGTCCCAGAGATCCGTGGCTTAACATGGCAATAGACGAGGCTATCATGATACACAGGCCGCACTACGACTTTGACACACTGAGAATATACATGTGGCTACCATCAGGTGTCAGTATAGGAAGAAGGCAAATAGCGCATCAAACAGTAGATATGGAAGAAATAAAAAGACATGGATTCAAATTAGTAAGAAGAATCACAGGTGGAGGAGCAATACTTCACCAAGAAAATTCTGAACTAACATATAGCGTGGTATTATCTAAGGATCACGAAATTTACCAAATAGATGTAGTAAACTCAGCAACAAGAATAGCAAGAGGAATAGCAAACACATTAGAAATCCTAGGAATAGAAGCCCAAACAGGAACAACACAAAACACAATAGAAGAACAAAACTTATGCTACCTAAGAAATGCGCAAAGTGACATCATAGTACATAACAAAAAAATCTCAGGAAACGCACAACGAAGAGAACCGTATGCACTACTCCAACATGGAACATTACTCCTAGATTTCCATCCAGAAACATGGCTAAAAGTCATAAAAACACCAAATACAACACCACAACAACTACAACAAAGAATAACAAGCCTTAAAAACATACTAAACAACATAAGCACAAAACAAATCATAAAATCAATGATACAGGGATTTACACAAACACTCAATCCAATAAATGTATTCAGCTCAACACTAACAGAAGAAGAACTAGAAACCGCAAACATATTATATTACAACAAATATTCAACAGAAACATGGAACATGAAAGGAACAACTTAACTCTTGTCTATTGCTGGCACTGCATTAAAGTCAGGAAGTCCTCGATTTCCTGTTAAGGCTTCACCAAGTTCTAGGTGTTATCAAGTGTGTACTTCTGCTTCTTCATAGCAACATACCCGGAAGTATCCACATCTAAATGCCTGAATAATTTCCATTGAGGTTTCTAGGTTTTCTTGTTGAACTCTTCTGCAAAATGTTATTTAACGATGAGGTATAAATTTGGATAGTGAGAATTGTAGGTGTGATTATCTAATGCTAGAGTTTGAAAATGTTTGGATGCTTGGTTTTGAAGCATCTAATATTGTAAAAGTCGGAGGATTAGGTGAAGCTGTTTACAACTTGAGTAAAGCGCTTTCCAGTTATCTTAATGTTTCTATCATAATGCCAAGTCACGGTTCTCATAAGTCAGAAAAAATTCGTAAACTTCTACAGTTAGAAGGATTTACGACATTCAAATTATGGCCAGGAGCTATTGATGAGTTACCGATAATTGTTGAACGTGGTAAACTAAACAATGTTAGCATATATCTAATTGAGGGTAATTCTCCGGGTTCTGAAGCTCTCAATAATACTGCGGTTTATGGTCCTGAGCTTAGAGATAAAGTTTGGCTCTTTAGTAGGTCTGTGAGGAAATTAACAGAACATATTATAAAAGCTGACAACTTACTAATACCTCACATAATACATGCTCATGATTGGCACTCAGTACCAGCCATGATAGCTGCAAGACAAGTGCTGGAAAATAATAATTTCAGTATCATATCAGTATTTCACATACATTTGCTTACTGGTGAGAAATCTACATGGAAATATTTTCATGATCATTGTGGATTAGAAGATAATGCGCATACTATAATAATAAACTCAAAAGCGCAGAAAGTAACGCTTAAAGATGTCTGGCTCAGATGCAAAGGAAGATTAGAAAAAATTGGCGCGTACGAATCTGATATTCTAGTCACTGTAAGTAAAAGTTTTCTCATGAAAGATAGGAACAGTGTATTAAAAACTTTAGGTGCTGAACTAAAAGCCAAATCTTTGTATGTTTATAATGGAACAGATTGGAATTATGACGATGTAATCAAAAACGTTATAAGTTATCATGGTAAACAAATAATATCATATTTGAAATTAGAGAACTTGGATAGGTTAAAGAGAGAGCACTTAAGGAAATACCTACTAATGTATGCAATAGGGAATTTAGATGAAAACGAACCAATAATAAATGATGAAAAGCTGCAGAGAATAGTATACTCAATATCAGATTACCCGTTCTTGGGTAATGGAAAAATCGTACCATTCGCAAGTGATGGCCCGCTAGTTTTAATGACAGGTAGAGTAAGTATACAAAAGGGTGTTGACATACTTATGGATGCGATACCAAGTGTTATCGAAATATTACCGGATACGAAAATCCTAATACTTCTTCTACCAGTGTGGGGATCCGAAGAACTAATAAAAGAGTACGCAAAGTACACCATACAATTTAAGGATAATTTAAGGATCATCTATGGTATAGCACAGAGCATATACCAACTGGCATATTTAGCGTCAGATACTTATGCTGCACCATCCAGATGGGAGCCATTTGGTATAATGGCAATAGAATCGTTAGCTTTAGGAACACCTGTAGTAGCATCAAGAGTTGGAGGTTTAAGTGAGATAATCTTGGACATAAGAGAATATGAAGAGGAATCAAACGGAATCCTAGTAAAACCAGAAAACCCCAAAGAACTAGCAGAAGCCATCACATCAATCCTAATAGCATCACAGATCTCAGAAAACCCAGCATTACTGAAAACAGACCTAATAGACATGATAACAATAAGAGAACTAAGAGAACTTGTGATGTCAGATCCAACATTTTATAATAAAATAAGAGAAAACGGGATAAAAAGAGTCAACGAAAACTTCCGATGGGAACATTCAGCGAAAAAAGCACTAGAAATCTATACAACAGCATACAGAAACTCTTCACAAAGATATACAAATATCTAACAAAAACATTAGTGAGCATTATTGAAGAACAATGCTTTAATCCCTTTGCAAGAAACAACCTACATAAAACATTAAAATAAATAAGTTTAAGTATTGTATAAGATCATATTTTTTTGATGAAAATGAGGATAGCGTTCTTTGTATGGGAATTCTATCCAAGACTTGTAGGTGGACTGGGGACATACGCAATAGAGGTCACTAGAAAATATGTAGAACTAGGGCACGATGTCACGGTTTTCACATTAAACGATGGTACGCTCAAAACAAGAGAAGTATGGAAAGGAATAGAAATACACAGACCGCTAATAGTGGATGCATCAAAAGTTTTTCCTTTCATAGTAACAGAAGATCTAGCAAGATGGGGCACTCACTTGAAATTCTTTAACGATGTTTTCATTTACAACGTGCTCACGGCATCAAAAATGTTTAACCTACTCATGAAGCAAGAAAAAGAGGAATATGATATAATAGCAATTCATGATTGGCTCTCCTCCATTGCAGGGCTCATAATAAAAACAGAAAGCCCAAACCAGAAAGCAATCTTTCACGTTCACTCAACAGAAGAACAGAGAAGTAGTGATGGATCATCAGTCATAAAATACCTAGAACGCACAATGGCGCAAAATTCAGATAAAATAGTAACAGTATCATACGCAATGAGAGACCACCTAGCAACAATAGGATATCCGGTAGAAAAAATAAGAGTCGTATGGAATGGTGTGGACCCAACAAAATACGATCCAACAAAAATTAAACAAGAAGATGTTAATAACCTCAGAGCAACATATGGAATAGCAAGTGATGAAAAAACTGTACTATTTGTAGGAAGACTCACATGGGTCAAAGGAGTACAAAATCTCATACAAGCACTACCACTCGTGCTAAGCGAATACCCGAAAACAAAACTCATAATAATAGGGAAGGGAGAACAGTACCAAGATCTCGTAAACCTCACACAAAGGCTAAACATTAAAGATAACGTCATCTTCATATCAAAATGGCTCACAGAAGAAGAAAGAATACTACACTATGCTCTTGCAGACCTCTGCGTATTCCCATCACTCTCAGAACCATTCGGAATTGTAAGCCTAGAAGCGATGGCAATGGAAAAACCAGTCGTAGTAGGAGCAAGAGGAATAAGCGGATTTAGAGAACAAGTTATACCATCAGGACCAGAACAATGTGGAGTACACATAAACGGGGCAGATCCAACAGACATATCATGGGGAATAAAAGAAATATTAAAAGACGAAAACAGAGCGAAACAATGGGGCAAAAACGGAAGAAAAAGAGTACTACAATTCTTTACATGGGACCATGTAGCAAAATCAACACTCGCAGTGTACCAAGAAACAATACAAAACTAAACATAGCATTCTTTCATAGATTTAACATGAAGATACTAAGTTTGCTGCTTCATGCATGTCTGAAAAGATTACTAAAGTAAAATTCTCCATTATTAGAAAAGCACGTTGAATGATGTTCTATGGAATAATGCAAAAAGAATCAAGATTCTGTAAGTGAACTACCACCAGCTTTCGCAGGTGGCTTCCTGCTTCCACGGACAGACTCGATCTCCACTCACCCACAGCGGAGGTCTCGGCAAGTGAGACCGTTTCGGGAATCCTGTGTGGAAGGTGGGTTACGGAGGTCTTGCCCTCAGCAGGCGTCTCTTTCGTCCTGTCCCATGCCTACTAGGTCTGCCAACCAAGCAAACAATGATAAATACAACGAGAAAAAAATATAAGCTTATCGGCCTTCATCCCCACCCCTACGGATGGAGACTTCCCGCCGTCAAAGTTAAATTCATGTAAATGACTGATGATTGTAAAATAATTGTTGAGTAATTGATATATTCACCTAAACCCTTAGCATTTATTGATGTTAAAATGAAAGCTTTGATGTTTGAAAAGAATGGTTTAGAAAATTTAAAAGTCTTAGATGCGGAAAAACCTTCTCTAGGGAGTCATGAAGTTTTAGTGAAAGTTGTTAGGGCTAGCGTAAATCCTATAGATTATAGTACGGTCACTGCGATAAGAAATGTGAGACCATTACCACATATACCTGGGGCAGAGTTTGCTGGATTCATAGAGAAAGTTGGTGATCATGTTGTAAACGTTAAACCTGGGGATAGAGTTATTGTTTATAATAGGATTTTTGACGGAACATGTGACATGTGTGTTTCAGGTTACGAGATGCTTTGCAGGAATGGTGGTATAATAGGTGTAATTTCTAACGGTGGGTTTGCAGAGTATGCTCTGGTTTCTGAAAATAATGTGTTTAAAATCGAAGATAATGTTGATTGGGACATTGCTGCTAGTTTACCGGTAGGAGCGTTAACCTCATATCATGCCTTTAAGCAAGTTTCGATTTCTCCTGGAGATTTAGTTGTAGTAATAGGAGCTTCAGGCAATACTGGTATTTTTGCTGTACAATTTGCAAAAATGATGGGGGCAAAGGTTGTTGCTGTATCGAGGAAGCAATGGATTAAGGATTTTGGCGCTGATGAAGTTACTGAGCTACAAAATGCTAGTGAGATCGTAGAAAGAATAAGTGATGGGAAAATGGCTGATGTTGTTATTGATCCGCTAGGATCGAGTACTATGGAATTTAGCATGAAACTTTTAGGTTTAAATGGTAAGCTTATAACATTTGGTGCATTGACTGGTGATGAACTGAAAGTTCCAATTAGAACTTTATACTCTAGACAACTCAAACTTATAGGATCTACTGGCGGAACTAGGAGAGAACTTTTAGATATTATTAAATTAGCTAATGATGGAAAATTTAAAGTGAAGATATGGAAAAAGTATAATCTAGATCAAGGAATTGAAGCACTTGTAAGTTTGTTCTCAAAAGATAGAGACGGAAAAATCATGATCACCATCTAATATTTTGGAACAATTGTTTTATATAATGCTCATTGTTGGAAAAATTTGATCATACTTTTTCTAGTATTGTAATCCTTGGTTTTGTATTTAGTTGTATCTTGTTATTCTCTACTAGCTCTTTTAATTCTTCCTTTGTCAACTCTGTTTCAATTTCATAGTATATGAGAATTATGTAACTTCTTTTCATGTTTTTTATAAATTTGCGCTTATTAATAAGTGTTTTGGTTTCTGTACTACAGAATACGGACGATAATTTGATAGGTTACATTTTCAGTCGTTGTTTAGGATGAGAAGAGGTATATCAGTAATTGAACATACACATGCTACAACAATACTCATATTATTATTTGAACAGGGGCCTCTCACAGTTACTAGCATTATGGAGGAGGGTAACATTAACCGTACAACATTTTACTCTACACTCCCTGTCCTCCTTAAGAGCGGTTTGGTCGTAGAGGATAGGGAAGAGTTTTTTCCTAGAAGAAGAATCATAAAATTAACCGAACGAGGTCGTAAAGTTGCTGAATTTTTAATTAAAATTAGAGACATTCTTGACCTTTAGATTTTCCAATACTCAATTCTCTTAAATCTTTTTCTAGTTGCACGATTTTTTGTTCTTTAAGGAGTGAGAGGATATCTTCCAATAATTTCTTAGCCTCTTCCATTGTTTTTGACTTCTCTACTTTATGTAAACATAATTCTATAGCATCCTCAAATCCTCGATAATACTCATTTAGCATGGTTTAACTATAAAAAAATATAATATACACTCTTTGCTGTCCTTATTAATCAAATTAAAGTTGATGCATGGATGTATGATTGTTTTGACATTCTCCGTGGCTGAAGCCAGGAGATTCTCGGTTTGTCGTGGGGCCTCCACTCATTCTACCGAGTTCGGGCTGTGCCAAGGCAGCCCCTGCCATGAGCATATAGCCCATGGCCCGCTTGCTGGAACCTTCCCCACACAGTCTTGGATGAGAGCCTTATTCCAGCTTTCGGACGTCCGAACCACATGCGAGCGACCCGCTCAAGGAAACATTGTTTAAGCACTTATTTAAGCCTATCGACGATTCATCCCAGAACCGAAGCTCTAAGCTTTCTTGTCGCATTTTTGTAATACTTTTATAAGTCTTTAAGAAAATAGAGAAGCTTGATTGATATTATGATTTCGGCAAGAGATATAATACTCATACCAATGAGAGCGTGTGATAGGCTTATGGAACTAAAGAACATGTAAACAGATGTGGGTAAGGTGATTGTAATAACGCCTACAGCTAAGGGTATTAGTGCGTGGAGTGGGGATGAAAATATGTTTGGAGCAGTTAACCTTCCTTTACTTACTAGGAGTAGGTATATTGTAGGACTAAGAAGTGATCCTGCTAATACTGGAATTATTGAAATGAGTATGAAAAGATAGAGTGTGAAAGATTTTGAAAAAATTAAAAATACAGTGAATACTGGAAGGTATGTTATTATGGAAATGAATGATTTGGCGATTATAACAGTTCTTGTTCTTAAGGGTAGAGTAGAAATGAAGATTATGGATGAAAGATCAGAACTTAAAAATAATACTGAAACAAGGATAGATAAAAATCCGCCAACAAACATTCCAGTAAAAACACGATAATCCATTATTGATGTGAAGTTAGGAACCTGAAATGAAAAACCTGTAATGATGAATATAACTTCGAGTACAGGAAGTGCTAAAGCAAAAGCCAAATTAGGCATTCTAGAGGCTAATCTAATGTCCTTAATTATTATGGCTGAGATAACTTTCCTAATCTTTATGTTAATATTACCTTTAAAACGTTGAAGGTTCACCTTATAACCAAATACTACGTTTTGAACAAACGAAGCTGAACTCTTAATACTCCAAACAACTATAAAAAAATAAGAAATCCCTGTTAGGAAAATTGGTAATGGTATATTAGAAAAATTAACAATGGATAGTACTAAAGGAAATGGATATAAAAGAAGTATTGGTGAAATGTTGCTGTGGATAGTAAACATAGCGTTTTCAATGTACGGTATAAAATTATTAAGAATGCCCGGGAGAAAGTACATAATACTGACACCGAATCCCCATGTTAATGTATAAATAAACCTGATAAACCCTCCAGAACCTCCGTAAATAAATTTATAAAACAGTTTTGAGAGAAACAAAGCTACCGAGACTGCAAACCCAATGTTAAGTAATGAAATAAAAAGATTTAGTATCATAAATAATATAGGAACATTAATGATTAACTCTCCCATTATTTGACTACTAATTATGGCTAATATTAGATAATCAGCTGTTCGCAATAACGTTAGCAATGATATAATTGAAACATCCTTATCACTTAATGGAAATAATCGTAAAGCTTGAACGCCAGATGCATTAATTAAGTAAGGAAGCAGTTGCATCTCATAAAAAAGAATAAGAGCAAACGATATAAGTAAAGAAACAGAAATGGCAATACTAAATGTAACCATCAGATTATGCTTTGAAATAGATAATGATAAATAAGGAAGTAACGAACCTATAAAAAGGAATACTGATACTATTATCTTATTTATTGCAGCATTTTGCTTAAGTCTTCGCATAAAACTACCTGCGTTCTTGTAACGTCCAAGATCCAACATGTGTTTTCTAGTCTGTAACATAGCGTTAAAAGCAATCTCTTGATACGTTATTCTGCTGATTATCCATGCTTCTTGAAGATTCATTTATTAAACGCCTCTTTAAGAGCCTTCACAATTTCAGTAATGGCTTCATCTTGCTCAGTAACTTTAAGAAATATTTCTTCCAAAGATGCTCCAGCCTCGTGGATTTTCTCTCTAAGCTCATTAACAGTCCCCTCAGCAATGATCCTACCTTTATGAATTATACCAACTCTATGGCATATGTGCTCGGCAACCTCCATAATATGGGTTGAAAATAGCACAGAGCCGCCATTGCTTACATGAATATTAAGCAAATCTTTAACAATACGTGATGAACGTGCATCTAACCCATTTAAAGGCTCATCAAGAATAAGCAATGATGGATTATGAACAAGACCAGCAATAACAGCAACCTTCTGTCTAGTGCCTAAAGAAAGAGAAGCGATAAGCTGGTTCATATAATCAACCAGATTAAACGCTTCAATAAGCTTGTTAAGTCGCTCAACTACAACATTATCACGAAGACCTCTCACAGATAACACAAATTCAAAAAACTCCCTAGGTGTGAGCGAATCATAAAGCATAGGATTCTCAGGCACATAACCTATTAAACGTTTCACACCTACAGGATCGGAAACAGGATCAAGGCCCAATACACGAACACTACCACTAGTAGGCTCAAGCAATCCAGAAACTATTCTAAGAGTAGTAGTCTTTCCAGCACCGTTAGGCCCAAGCAAACCATAAATCTCACCTTTCTTAACCTGAAAACTAATACCATCAAGAGCAACAACATTACCATAATGCTTCACAAGATTCCGAACATCTATAACCACATCATAACTCATAAACACGCCCAAAAAACTGAACATCTAATCCTATAAATAATTATGCCCGAAAGCCACAATCGATGAACAACACCGCAAAAATACGTAACAAACATAAATACAATAAATAGCTTTATTTTCTAACAAATCCTTCCTAACATTGATGCGCAATGACAATAAAAGTTAAAGATCTGATGCGAAAGGATGTAATTACAGTCAACGCCGATGATACAATAGTAAACGTTGCAAAAACTATGAAACAGAAAAGTGTAGGATATGCAATAGCACTAAAGGACAATAAACCAATCGGAATTATTACTGAACGTGACATCACGTGGAAAATTGTTGCAGAAAACCTAGATCCTCAACAAGTAAAAGTTTCTGCAATAGCATCATACCCTATTATATCCGTAGACCCAGATTCTGATTTAAGCCTCGCAGCTGACTTAATGGAAAAACACAACATACGAAGATTACCAGTGATAAAGGATAACACGATTTATGGAATAATCACGGCAACGGACATTGTAAAACACTTTAATCAATACGTTAAAAAAGCAATACTGGAAATTATTCATTACACAATACCCGGAGTATTATAATACAAAATTAATATTAAAAAATTATTTAATAAAAAAATATATTAGTTGACATTGACTAGTCCAAAGACGTGAAAAACCATGAAGATTGCAGCTGTTATAAACGATGTAGGAGAAATTAAAAAATTACCCGATGGGAAATGGATTATCATATACGATACTGATAAAAAAGAAATAGAAAAACATAATAACCCAGGATATTATGCTCGAGAAAAAAGAAGACTCCAAACAACTCTAAAAATGATTGAACTTAAAGTCGAAATCGTCCTAGTACCATCACAAGGTTTTTGTAAAGTATCTTACGGTAAAGCAAAAGGAAACATGCGTTTCATACTAGTAAAGGAAAATGAAAAATTTAACGATATACTTCCTAAATTACCAGAATTACTAACTAATGCATTAATAGAGCTACCTGAAGATACATTATTCACATGAAACTCAGCAAGAAAGTCTAAAAGCTTTAGTTCTGGAATGTGTTGTTAGCATGCTTAAATTATTTTTCGCTGAATATTTATACTCAGCCGCTCTTTGAGACTTTAAGAAATAATATTCATGTATGTAGCAATATATTATTTCAACGTTGTGATAGAATAATTTATATATATCTACTCACACATAACAAGTGCGAGGGATACGCAATGGTTCAAGGATTTTGTGTAAAATGTAAAGCAATACGAGAAATAAAGAACCCAGTTAACGTAACACTAAAGAACGGAAAACCTGCGATCAAGGGCACGTGTTCAGTTTGCGGAACAACAATGGTAGTCATAGGCAAAAAGCTATAAAATTTTCGTGTAATGTGGTTAATGAAAATAATTTTTTTTATATTTTCATAATCATTATTTATACTATGTTTGATGAAAAATCCACAATCTTAACCATGAAATGAGACAATTATAAATTTAAAATATTAACAAGTTGCACTTATTAAAAACAAAACCTAGAAAAATACTGAGATTATAAGAACTTTAAACATAAATTTTCTATTTAGTTAAGAAGAGTACCAATTTAAGTTTGAATTATTATTTGTGTTTTGATTGTAGGATTCTGAATCAAGTAAGGATATGTAGTGTTTCATTGAGGGTTCTTTTGGAGACCGTTACTATCCCTATTCATTATAAAACCCACTTCTCACATTTCATTAGCCTGTTCTCATAGGAAGTTATGCTTCCTGAGCGGAGAGGGCAGGTTTTGGAGGAGTTTTCAGGTTTCATTAGCAGTTTTCATAGTTAACTCTATACCTTTCGCGATGAGAATAGTGTGAGAGAGCTCGAATGGGCTGTTAACCGGATGTGTGGTGAGGATAGATAGACTCAGGATGAGATGAGCCTCCGTTACCACGAAAACCATCCATGACGCATTTACAACTAAAACAGAACAGATAGATAATTAACTTTAAACTATCCGACTACTATGTTGGACCTTTAGGTGTGGGGAATAGGGAAATCAGAAGATTATTTAATATTGTTATCTTTATTTATATTTGCGGTTGGTACGGTTAACTGAAGAACTGTTTTTGTTAATAGTAAAAAGCATATTTTAAATTTATGAAATTAGTATTATAAATAAGTTCACGTAATATAAACTGTGGTTGTGATGGAGCTTGATGAATTTGATAAACGTATCATAAACATGCTAATGCAAGATGCAAGAATAACGATAAGTGATATGTCTAAAAAGATAAATGTTCCGCGTACAACGATTATGTACAGACTAGGAAAACTTGAAGAAGAAGGTTATATAAAAAAATATACTGCAATACCGGATTATAAAAAATTAGGATACAATTTCATAGCTTACGTACTTTTGCGTGTTAAAAGGGAGAGAAGTATTTCAGGTAGATCGAGCCAGGTGGTATTAGCAGAAAAAATACTCGAAAGCACAAAATCTTCAGACAAATTACCTTATGTAGAAGAAGCGCAAATAATAACAGGACAATATGACATATTACTAAAAATTAGAGCAAAAAAATGGGAGGATATTTCTAGATTTCTAATAGTGCATCTAGCGGAATTCGAAGAAATAGAGCACTCTGAAACAATGTTAGTGCTTGAAACAGTAGGAGAACACGTACAACCGAACATAAAATGATAGAGCAGAAGCCAAGAAAGCTCAGATAAGCAAGGATGCTTCTCAGAACATTAGGGAAATTTCGACAGTGAATGATGGATCAATATTATCTTAAAAGTAAGAATTCCTAGTATAGTCGTGGAGAATGTCAAATTATGATGTTGTATTATGCAAGCGTTAAATCTCATGAATTAAGTCTGAAATAAAGAGAGGAAAGTTTTATTCTGAATTTATGTTAATCGTTCGTTTAGAAGAGTTATGATCTTTATTTAGAATTTATTGAGTGTTATGAAAACTGTATTATCTTCATTTGTATTTTTGTGGATGCCGACCCTTCATGAAGGCTTGATCTCAACCTCTCGGGGTTCTGGATTAAGTAGGAATGCATAGTGAATTGTTGCTTTTATTCCTACTTAACCCTTCCCTCTCGATTAATTTGTTGAGGGCTCTCGGGGAGAACCCAATTCCCCGCATCTGAAGGTTCAACACCGCTACAACATCCCTATCCATCGTTAAACCGCATTCTTCGCACCTCATTATCCTGCCCAGATAGGAAGCCATGCTTCCTGAGCAGGCTGGGCAGGTTTTAGATGAGTTAGCTGGGTTAACGTATTTCACTGGTAAGTTAAGCCACTTCAGCTTGTATTCGAGCATGAGTTGGAATGTTCTTGCGTTCCACTTTGAGAGCTTTCTGTTATTTTTCCTTGAGCCGTTAAGAATTCGCCCCTTTATACCTTTCAGGTTTTCAAGTATTGCTCCGCAGTCCTTCTCCCTGAGCTCCCTCGCAATGTGCGTGGTTAGTTTGTGCATGAAGTCCTTGGCTCTATTCTTCTCACGCTTAGAGTACTTCTCTAATAGTCTCTTTGATGTTAGAGGCTTAATCTTAGATAACTTTTGCATCCTCTGTCTTTTAACCTCATAAACTCTGTGAATATGGTAGAGCCCCCTCAAGTCATAGCGCTTGATCTCGCCATCTATGAAAGCTGTTATGTTCGTTAAGTTAACATCGAAGGAAGCCCACTTCTCAGCTTTGGGCTCAACCCTCTTCTTAACCGTAATTATCAACTCCTTCTCAGTCATAAGTAGTCCACCGACTTTATCAAAGTCTTTTGGAATCCACGAACACTCACTCAAGTCAACCCCAAGATAACGTTTGTTCGGTTCAATGCTTATCTTCAGTATACCATTTCTGAAGCTGAAGAGCGTGCTCTTAATGTAAACGGTTTTTTTAGTTATCTCAGGAGGCTCATTCGCTTTCCCCCTATTATATAGTGTTATCCAGCCCTTAACCAATCCGATAACGGAGTTTATTACTGAGTCAACGTAATGCTTTGAGTATTTCCACTCTCGTAGCAGTTCATCCCTAAGCTCTCTCCTATCCTCAGCTTTCAAGTTAAGGTGAGCCTTCTTAGAAATTTTAACGTGTGAGAAGATTGTGTCTAAAGCCTTCTGCTTAACTTTGAAGTATTCTTCGATTAAATCTTTTGGAACCTCTACTGGGATCCTGTAGCTTTTAACTGCTTCCATAGCCTTTCAACTTCGCTCCTCGGGTAGCGTAGCTTACCAGTTGGAAGCCTAACTGCTCTAATAATGCCTTTCTTCTGCCACTTCCAGAGCGTTTTAACTGAGATACCGAACTTCTTAGCAACATCTTTTGGTCTAAGTAGTTCTTCTTTCATCAAAGAGTTAATAGAGTTAAACAAATATTTAAACCTATCTATTCCAAAACTGCTGACCACGGCTTCCTCCTTGTTCTATTTCTGAACTGTTGTCGAATCCTTATTCTGAAAGGACGAAAAGCTTGGGCCATTATAATATATTGTTGTATCAGTAGAGTGGTACTATACCACAAGCAATTGGGTGGTGTTCATTTTGTAGGGTTAAGTATTTTCTTGCTTATGAGATAAGTTTAAATATAACATATCATACTTAGATATATGGTGATATAATGTCAATAGATCCTGTCTGTGGAATGGAGGTTTCTGAAGGAAGCAAATGGAAGTCTGAATATAATGGTATTGTGTATTATTTTTGTAGCGAACATTGTTTTAGAGAGTTTCAGAAAGATCCTGGAAAATATGTTTCTACTATGAAACGGGAAAGTAAGATTCATAAGCATCATTAAGAAGTTTACAAGAACATGTCAAGAAAGCTCTAGATTTTAATCGTAAGAGTATCGAGTATGAATGATTGTGTGAGAAAGCACTTGTGTTACTATCTAATTAAAGTTATGAAAGAGATTATGTAGGGAAAGGTTTATTAGTTCTGGGGGAGAACTATACTTCTGGGGCAGAATGTTATTTGATCCAAGACCAAAAACTAAGAAGGAGGACTTATTTGATAGGGAAAAAGAATTCGAGATGCTAAATAATAATGTTGATCTGCCGATGATTATAATTACAGGCATTAGAAGAATAGGTAAATCTTCGTTATTAAACATATTCTTAGAAGAAGTTAAAATCCCAGGTTTAATACTTGATTTAAGAAGCTTACCAGATAACTATGGAAATAAGGACATTTATTATTTATTATCAAAGGCTTTAACTTCAAAAATGGATAAGTTTATTGATATTCTTAAAAGTATCTCATCAATAAAAATATTGGGTAATGAGATAGAAATAAAATGGAGAGGGAGAGGTGCATTAACACTTTCCTCTCTGTTTGATAATTTAAATAGACGAAGAGTTATAATAGCTTTTGATGAAGCGCAAAGATTAAGAGGACCAAGATCAAGTGAATTTCTGAATGCAATAGCACATGCTTATGATTACAATAAGAACATAACTTTCATTTTCACTGGTTCAGAAATTGGCTTACTCTATGACTTTTTAAAGATAGAAAAACCTGCTTCTCCACTTTATGGTAGATATTATTTTAATTTAACAATAGAAAGATTCTCTCACGATACTTCAAGAGACTTTTTAGAGCAAGGATTTAAAGAATATGATATTAAAGTAAATAAAGATATTATAGAAGAAGTAGTAAATTTCTTTGATGGAATACCGGGCTGGTTAACATTCTTTGGAAATGAATATGTTAGAGGTAATAAAAATTTAGAATTAATTAAAGACGCAGCAGTAAATATAGCTTTAGAAGAGCTTAATAATCTAGTTAAAAAAAGAGGTAGTAAACGTTATGCCACAGTATTAAAAGCTATTGCTAAAGGAGAAGATAGTTGGAGTAAAATAAAGAGGTATGTTGAAGAAAAAGAAGGAATAACAGTATCCACAAGCATACTCTCAAACGTTCTTAACAGTTTAGAAGAACTAAGCATAATTAAAAACTATAGATTTTTAGATCCAATATATAGAATAGCCGCGCTTAAGCTCAACTAGCATGAAATATCCAAAATTTATGCTGTATTACACGGTAGTCCGCTTACAATGATGCATATTAATGCTCTATTTTTCTGTTAATTTAAAATATAGTAAAATAGATTTAAATATGACATATTCTATTTTGATATATGGTGATAAATGTGAGCATTAATTTGGTCTATGGAGTTATCATTTCTAAAAAGATTAATGACGATTTTCATTATTTTTGCTGTGAAGATATATTCATGCTATAAGGTATGAAGAGGGAAGCTGATATGTTATATAGGATAACGTTACTGATTGATGGTCCATTTTGTTATACTTGTGTGCAATCTTTAATGAAAAAATTGAGAGTCATAAATGGTATCATCGATGTGAAATTAAACATTGTTGCTGGAATTTTAATATTGTATTCTGAGAAGAGTGTTGATATTAATGAGGTGCAAAAGGTAATAGAAGATTCTGGTTTTAAGTTTTTAGGAAGAGGAGGTGTAGAAAGTGGCTAAGGATCCTGTATGCGGTATGTATGTTGATGAAAATAAGACACCGTTTAAAGTAGAGAGGAGAGGTGTTACCTATTACTTCTGCAGTCAAAACTGTCTAGATGTTTTTCTTAGGCCAGAGAAAGAACTAAAATATCTTAAAATGATGACTATTTTTGCACTTGTAATAGGTGGTTTAGTGGCATTTCTTGAATACGTATATCCGATTAATTGGATTCTGCCTAACTATCTTTGGTTATTTATTTTAGCAACACCAGTTCAGTTTATTGCTGGTTGGAAATTCTATCTGGGTACTAGGGATGCTATAAAAGCAAAACAAGCAAATATGGATAGCTTAATAGCAATTGGGACCACAGCAGCATGGCTTTATAGTACTATCTATACATTTCAGAGCCTAAAATGGATTCCCGGAATTCTTCCAAAAGTAACTGGAGGTGGCCCGGAGGTTTACTTTACAGAGGGCGGTTTGATCATAGGGTTTATTCTGCTTGGTAAAACTATGGAGCACATCGTAAAAGGAAGAGCTTCTGAAGCAATTAGGAAATTGCTTGATCTTCAGCCAAAGATGGCGAGAATTCTAAAGAATGGTATGGAAGTTGAAGTCCCAGTTGAAAATGTCACTGTCGGGGATATTCTTGTTGTGAAACCTGGAGAAAAGATTCCAGTTGATGGTATAATAATTGATGGTTATTCTTCTGTTGATCAGTCTATCGTCACTGGTGAGAGCATACCAGTTGAAAAAAGTGTTGGAGATGAAGTAATAGGGGCTTCTATAAATAAGACTGGTGTGCTTAAAATTAAAGCAACAAAGGTCGGGTCAGAGACTACATTAGCTCAAATTGTAAAAATGGTTGAAGAAGCAATTGTATCAAAGACTCCGATACAAAGATTAGCTGATATAGTTTCTTCATATTTTGTACCTGCAGTTATTGCTATAGCAATAGTAGCATTTGCACTTTGGTATTTTATATTTGGATTACCTCTTGGTTTAGCTCTAACTATAATGATTGCTGTATTAATTATCGCATGTCCATGCGCCTTAGGCATAGCTACACCCGCTGCTATAATGATTGGAGCAAGTAAAGGCGCGCAACATGGGATATTAATTAAAAGTGGAGAATATCTTGAGAAAGCATGCAAAATAAATACAATAGTTTTTGATAAGACAGGGACGCTCACAAAGGGTCAACCTTCAGTTACTGATGTAATAGCATTTAATGGATTTAAAGAGAGGGAAGTCCTAGAATTTGCTGCTATTGCTGAGAAAGGTTCTGAACATCCGTTAGGAGAGGCTATAGCAAAATATGCAGATGAAAGAGGCATTAATCCAGAATACCCAGAAACATTTGAGGCAATACCTGGGTGCGGAATAAAAGCATTTTACAGAGGGAATGAAATACTCCTTGGAAATAGAAAATTAATGATGGATTTTGGAGTAAATGTTGAGATTATAGAAGAAATGCTAAAGAATCTTGAGAATGAAGGCAAAACAACGATGATATTAGCCATAGATAGAAAGATTTCAGGCATGATAGCCGTCTCTGATACTTTAAAAGAACATACAATTGAGGCAATAAATGAACTTAAAAAGATGGGAATCGAAGTAATTATGCTAACTGGAGATAATGAAAGAACTGCCCATGCAATAGCGAAAAAACTTGGTATTCAGAGAGTTCTTGCAGAGGTTTTACCTGGTGAAAAAGCTAAGGTGATTAAGAAACTTAAGGATGAAGGGAAAATTGTAGCTATGGTTGGGGATGGAATAAATGATGCTCCAGCATTAGCTGCAGCTGATGTAGGAATAGCCATTGGGAGTGGTACAGATATAGCAAAAGAAACTGGTGGAATCATACTAATTAAAGATGATATAAGAGATGTTGTAATGGCAATAGAACTTAGTAAAATAACTATCAGGAAAATCAAGGAGAACCTGTTCTGGGCTTTCTTCTATAATATAGCACTCATACCAGTTGCTGCAGGAGCACTTTATCCTGTGCTTAGATTACTTTTGAACCCAATATTTGCAGCAATAGCCATGGCATTAAGCTCTATAACTGTAGTATCAAACTCATTATTACTCAATACATACAAACCTTCAATATTAAGGAGAACCAAGTGAACTAAAATGATGAAATGTTTTAACAACAAGGAAGAATTATACACTAACATATAAGCATCCTAATATTTTAAATACTTTTAAAAAAGCTTTATCATCATTTAATGCTCTGAAATGTCTCTTAGAGTTAAGAAGAAAACTTTATGTGGATATTTGTACATAACATACATAAGTAGTGAATGCTATGAGATGCTTATATATAACGTTCACTTGGTTTATTAGAAATGGTGTATTTCTAATGTATTTACCACTAATAATTTTAGTTCTCAAAAAATGTTGTAGACCAGTAATGTATAGAGGTGTGTAAAGTGGCAGCTGAAAGTTCTGAGATTGAGATTAAAATATCTGGTATAGTAAGGTTGTATATTCTTATCACATTAGAATCATCGCCCATTCATGGCTATAAGTTAATGAAAGAGTTAGAGAAGAGACTTGGAAAAAAGCCTAGCGCTGCTCAAGTTTACCCATTTTTAATAGAGCTTGAGAAAAATGGTTACTTAATAATACGCGAAGAGGGAAAAAGAAGGAAAAAGGTTTATGAGCTTACACAGCGTGGTCATGAACTCACCCAACATATACTTTCTAGAGTTTTCTCAATTTTAGATGCCGCATTAGGTACAAGATTAAAGGTATGTATTAATTGTGGTTGTAAAATCTATGAGGGAGGTTACACAATAAATATTAAAGGTAAGACTCTCACATTTTGCTGTGAACATTGTGCACATAGCTATTTTGAAACACACCCTACGTTTGTTGCTGATTAAATAAAATTGATTCCGATTAAATTAATTTGAAAGTTAATTAATAGTATTGTTATGAACATCTTGAATTCAAAGACTAACGTAATGATCTCTTCGATAGATATGAGAACGCGGAATATTAGAGGATTCCTAACACCGGATTACAGCTAAAAGCCGTTGTCAGCAGTTTCGAGACGGATAGGTTTAAATAGAGGTTGATTGCTTTATCCTTAACGATGTCTGGAGATTACGAAGAACTGCTTAGACCAAAGGATGTTGCAAAGATATTCAACATCTCAGTTAAGACTCTCTGGGAGTGGCAAAGGAAAGGCATTATTAGAGCAGTTAGGCTCCCAACTGGCAAGCTGAGATATCCCAAGAGCGAAGTTGAGAGGCTATGGAGGCAGTTAAGAGCTACGGGATCCCAATAGAGGCTCCGAAGGATTTAATCGAAGAATACTTCAAAGTTAAGCGGAAGGCTTTAGACGCAATCTTCTCGCACGTTAAAATTTCCGAGAAGGCTCACCTCGAATTCGATAGAAAGGATAGGAGAGAGCTTAGAGATGAACTGCTACGGGAGTGGAAATACTCCAAACACTACGTTGATTCAGCAATGAACTCTGTCGTAGGACTTGTTAAGGGCTGGATAACCCTTTATAACAAGGGGAAAGCTGAAGGTAAGCCTGAGATAACTAAGAGGACAGTCTACATCAAGAGCACGCTTTTCAGCTTCAGAAACGGCATACTGAAGGTAAGCATTGAACCTAATAAGCGTTATCTTGAGGTTGACTTGAGTAAGTGTTCGTGGATTCCGAGAGACTTTGATAAAGTCGGTGGACTACTTATGACTGAGAAGGAGCTGATAATTACAGTTAAGAAGAGGGTTGAGCCGAAGGCTGAGAAGTGGGCATCATTTGACGTTAACTTAACGAACGTGATGGCGTTCATAGATGGCGAGGTTAAGCGCTATGACTTAAGAGAGCTCTACCATATTCATAGAGTTTATGAGGTTAAAAGACAGAGGATACAAAAGTTATCTAAGATTAAGCCTCTAACCTCAAAGAGACTATTAGAGAAGTACTCTGGACGTGAGAAGAATAGAGCCGAGGACTTCATGCACAAACTAACCACGCAGATTGCGGGGGAGCTCAAGGAGAAGAACTGCGGAGCAATACTTGAAAACCTGAAAGGTGTAAAGGGGCGAATCCTCAACAAGTCTAAAGACATGAATAGAAAGCTCTCAAAGTGGAACGCAAGAACATTCCAGTTTATGCTCGAATACAAGCTGAAGTGGCTTAACCTACCAGTAAAATACGTTAACCCAGCCAACTCGTCTAAAACCTGCCCGGTCTGCTCAGGAAGCATGGCTTCCTATCTGGGCAGGATAATGAGATGCGAAGAATGCGGACTAACAATGGATAGAAATATCATAGCGGTGTTGAACCTTCAGATGCGGGGAATTGGGTTCTCCCCGAGAGCCCTCAACGAATTAATCGAGAGGGAAGGGTTAAGTAGGAATAAAAGTAACAATTCACTATGCATTTCTACTCAACTCAGAACCCAATATTGAGTACCAAAATCAACTATCCATTTTTTAATTATACCATATACATTAAGTTAGTGGCATTACAACTTTTTATAAATGAAAAAATACTAGATAATTGTGGTTTATATGTTGAATGGAATTTTTGCCGCTATGGTTACGCCATTTAAAGATGATCTTAATGTTGATGAAGAATCTATAAAATGGTTGATAGAATATTTGGAGAGAAATAATGTTAATGGAGCTTTCGTTGTATCAACGACAGGCGAATTTGCACATCTTACTAAAGAAGAAAAGATAAAAATTGTGAAAACTGCAATAGAATCAGCTAAAGAAAATTTTCAAATTCTAGCTGGTGCAACAGATCTCACAACACATGGTGTTATTGAATTGATGAAGGTATACAAAGATCTAGGGGTAAAGACTGTAGTAGTAGCACCACCATTCTATTACAAGATAAAAAATGATGAACTTCTAAATCATTATATGACAATATCATCTAAAATTGATACATCGTTAGTACTTTACAATATACCATCATTAACAGGTGTGAATATACCAATAAATATGATTAAGCGTCTCGTTTTAGAGAAAAATAATGTCATAGGCATAAAAGCAACGGTGGATGATATGAATTACATTAAAGATATTATCATTGAAATAAAAAGCATAAGAAATGATTTCTCTGTCTTTTCTGGAACTGACCTTTTATTTGTACCTACTTTAATGTTGGGTGGTGATGGAGCTATTTTGGCATCTGCAAACTATTTACCAGGTCTTCTTTCGAACATCTTTAAAGCATATATGGATAAAGATTTTATGCTAGTCATGAAATTATATAAATACTTGATTGAATTTATTTCAGCAATTGATAAGCTCGGATTATCAATACCAACAATCACAAAATTAATCTTAAATATGCTTAATCCACAAATAAAACCATTCGTAAGGCCTCCATTAACAGCCGCTACGAATGATCAAAACAAGATGTTGAACGAGATATTTCAAAAGTTTAAAGCAATATTTCAATTTGAAAAAATATAGACTATCTTTTAACTTTTTATTGCTTTAGCGGTCTCAATGCGTGAATATTTAGCATATCTATGCATGGGAACGTATATAAATCGATCTTTGTCGTAAGAAGGATTCAATTGTCCAACTATTGGTATTTTCGCGCCACATTTTTTGCACCGATTCTGATCGTCAAGATTCCACTCTAAAATATCAAATCCATATCTCCTAATTAAAAGGGTTCCACACTCAGGACAGTAAGTATTCTCTAAGGGATGACCTGGCACATTCCCTATATAAGCAAACTTTAATCCCTCTTCTCTAGCTATTTTATAATGCTTTTCAAGTGTTTCTATAGGCGTCCATGGTATATTCATTAGTTTATAATCAGGATGAAATCTAAGAAAATGAATTGGAACATCTGGACCAAGATTATCATAGATCCATTTTACTAATTTACGAGCTTGATTAAGGTCATCACCTATTTCTGGAACAACAAGATCCGTAATTTCTATGTGAATATTATATCTTTTCATCTCTAATATAGATTGAAAGATTGGTTCAGGATCAAGGATTGTCACATAGTGTCTAAGGAATTTTACATCAGCATTACCTTTAAAATCTACTGTTGCAGCATCAAGGAATTTTGATAACATAGCATCTACTTCTGGCGTATGATACCCGTTTGTCACGAACGTGCTGAATAATCCTTCTTTGCGCGCAAGTATGCCTACATCGTGCGCGAATTCCGCAAATATTGTTGGTTCATTGTAAGTGTATGAGAGCCCATGAGCTCCGTATGCTTTTGCTAATTTAACTATCATTTCTGGTGAGATGTCAAAACCTTCGACGATTCTTCTCTGGCTTATATCATAGTTTTGGCAGTACATACATGCCCAATTGCAACCTGTTGTAGCTATAGAGAATACCATACTACCTGGCATGTAATGAACTAAAGGCTTTTTTTCTATGGGATCTATATGAGCGGTTATTATTTTTCCGTAAACCATTAAGTAGAGCTTTCCATCGATATTCCAACGAACACCACAAAATCCCACACTGTTTTTTGGTACCCTACAGTATCTAGCACATGCAGTACACACAACTATCCCATTGTCAATTGGCTTATAAAGAACAGCTTCCTTCAAGTACCTCACTCACAATAATATATGTAATTTGGTAGTTATAAAAGTTTACATTGACCATTGGCATTTAAAAAGATTTTTCAGATAAGAGCCAACAATTACTTGCTAACCTGTTCCGTTATTTTTCGTTTTCTTACTATTGCTGTTCTTTTGCCTGTCTCTATGGTTTCGATGACTTTAGGATACTTACCTACTAATTCCAATATTTTTTTCATGAAATAAGGAAGATCTGATGGTGTACGTGATGTAACTATATTCCCATCAACGACTACTGCTTCATTCACGACTTCGGCTCCAGCATTCTTTAAATCATCCCATATTGCCCTAGCTCCGGTAACTTTTTTATTTTTTAAGATTCCTACAGAGATTAGTACTTGGGGTCCATGGCAGATTGCTGCTATTACTCTATATTCTTCGAACGCCTCCTTAATTATCCTAAGTACTTCAGCGTCTCGTCTTAACCGATCCGGTCCCCAACCACCTGGTATCACTATTATATCGTACGCTATTCCTTTAAGATTTTTTGCAGGACATTTTGCCTCAAATTCTAAACCATGCTTACCTTTAATTTTTCCTGCCTCGGTTGATGCTACATCTACCTGAAAATCTGCCTCGATAAGCCTATAATAGGGATAAAAGAATTCAACTTCTTCAAATCCTTCATCGATAAGAATAAGTGCTCTATTTGCTATCCCAGCTTCTACCATAAAATTCACCTATGATTAGATTGTTTAACAAGAATATATCTTTATATTTTTTAAAAGCAAAATTTTGGATATAAATTAGCAATGTTTAGTATTTTGATAATTTAATGCCTTTCTCTTTTATAGCCGCGTGTGCTGCCACTAATCTTGCTACAGGTATTCTGTATGGTGATGCGCTCACATACGTTAATCCAGCTTTATGGAAGAATTCAATGCTTTTTGGATCACCACCATGTTCCCCACAGACACCTATTTCCAGGTCTGGTCTTGAACTTCTACCAAGTTTTACTGCAATTTCAACTAACTTTCCAACACCGCTTACATCTATGTTTTCGAATGGGTCACTTTCTAGTATTTTTGCCTCAAGGTATTTCGGCATAAATTTGTTCTCTACATCATCCCTGCTAAAACTGAATACTCCTTGTGTAAGATCGTTTGTTCCAAAGCTAAAGAAATCAGCAACTTTTGCTATTTCATCTGCTGTTAAGCATGCACGAACAACTTCTATCATGGTTCCGTATTTGAATGGAACTTTAATACCGTATTGTGTTTCTATTTGTTTCGCTACTGGTTCTACGACTTTCTCTTTTATGTATGCGAGTTCAGTTGCTATTGCCACCTGTGGTACCATGATCTCGACTAATATGTTTTTACCACTTTTAATTAATTCAGCTGCTGCACTTAGTATTGCTGTCACTTGTGCTTCATAAATCTCTGGATTTGTGACACCTAATCTTACCCCTCTGTGTCCCATCATCGGATTTGCTTCTTTGAATAATCTAATTTTTCTGAGTTCTCTTTCTAACTCAGCGATTTTTGTCTTATCAGCACCTTTCGCTTTTAGTTCTGCGATCTGGTTTACCAGTTCGTCTTCACTTGGGAGGAACTCGTGTATTGGGGGATCAAAGAGTCTAACTATGACTGGTAATCCTTCCATTATTTCAAAGATTTCTAAGAAATCTTTTTTCATCAAAGGTATGAGTTCTTTGATTCCCTCTCTTCTTTCTTCAGGATTATCACTAAGTATCACTTTCCTAAATATTGCTAATCTTTCAGGTTTTCTGAACATTCTTTCAGTCCTTAATAAACCAATTCCTTCTGCACCAAATTTTCTAGCAATTTTTGCATCATCTGGTTGGTCAGCATTTGCCCACACACCTAAACGTTTGAGTTCGTTTGCCCATCCTAGTAATTCATAAAATTCGGGTATTGGTTCAGGCTGTACAGTTTTTATTTGACCAAGGTATACGTTTCCTGTAAAACCATCGATCGTTAACCAATCACCCTCCTTTACAATTATATCAGTATTCTTGACTTTGAATAACCTTTTTTCATGATCTACTTCTAAGGCCTCACATCCAACAATGCATGGTTTTCCAATAGCTCTAGCTACAACTGCTGCGTGACTTGTCATCCCTCCTCTAGATGTAAGTATACCTATTGATGCGTACATTCCATGAACATCGTCTGGTTTTGTCTCCTCTCTGACCAGTATTACACTTTTACCTTTTGCAGCCCATGCAACAGCGGAGTCCGCATCAAATACTGCCATACCTGATACTGCACCTGGTGATGAAGCTAAACCCTGTGCTATTGACACTGTTTTTTCCTTGGGATCAATTCTTGGATATAGCAGTTGTTGTATGTGTTCTGGTTTAACTCTTAATACAGCTTCCTCTTTTGTGAGGAAACCTTCCTTATACATGTCTACTGATGTTTTAACCATTGCTATTGGACCAATTTTTCCGTTGCGCGTCTGTAAGAAGTAAAGTTTTCCGTGCTCAATGGTGAATTCGATGTCCTGTATTTCTTTTTTGAATTGTTCAAGTTTCTTTGAACCTTCATAAAGTTGATTGTATACTTCAGGCATTGTTTCTTTGAGCTCTTTAATAGAACGAGGTGTTCTTATGCCTGCTACAACGTCCTCTCCTTGCGCTAATGGCAAATATTCACCGTAAAGCTCATTTTCACCCGTTGCTGGATTTCTACTGAATACTACACCGGTTGCTGAATCATATCCTGCATTACCGAATACCATCATCACAACGTTAACAGCACTTCCATCCGCCACATCAGGTGTTATGTTGTTAACCTTTCTGTAAAATACTGCTCTAGGACTTTCCCAAGAATCAAAAACTGCTGCTATTGCTAGTTCTAATTGTTTCCATGGATCATCAGCCCATTTATTACCTCGTTCTCTCATTATAATCCTCTTAAACCCATCTACAATTTCTTTTAATGCGTCCACATCTAAATCTGCATCGTATTTTGCATTATATTTCCTTTTTATGCTTTCGAAATGATCGTTAAATAATTTCTCATCAATACCTAAAACTATCTTGCCATACATTTGAAGAAATCGCCTATAAGCATCGTAGGCAGCCCTCTCACTACCAAGTTGTCTGGTTAAACCGTTGATAGTCTTATCATTAATGCCCAAGTTAAGTACTGTATCCATCATGCCTGGCATTGAAACTGGCGCTCCTGATCGCACAGAAACTAAAAGCGGATTTTCTGGGTCTCCGAATTTTCGTCCTGATTTTGCCTCAATATACTTAATGCCTTCTCTTATCTCTCTCATTAAGTCGTTTGGTAACTGTCTTCCGTTTGCATAATACTCTTTACATACGTCAGTTGTAATTATAATACCTGGTGGAACTGGTAAACCTAAATGAGCCATCATAGCTAAGCCTGCTCCCTTACCGCCAAAGAGTTTCACATTTTCGTAATCAGCTTCTTCGAATGTGTATACGCGTTTTGGCACTATAAACACCAAGCTGAGAAATATTTACATAAATTTAAAGTTTCAGTTGGAAAGATAAAGTTTTATTTTGTATTGTGTAATTTTAAGTGATATGAGTCTTGAAGTGATCACTGGACCTATGTTTGCTGGCAAGACCTCCGAATTAATACGTCTTATTGAAAGAGCAGTATATGCCAAAAAACGAGTTGCAATCTTTAAACCTGCTTTAGATAGAAGATACAGTGAAAGTGAGGTTGTTACACATAACGGTTTAAGATATCAAGCATACGTCATTCCTACTAATGAAGAAGGTATGTTAATTATGCGTCAGATTTCTAATAATTTAGATGTCATAGGTATTGATGAAGTACAATTTTTTCCTCGAACAATTGTAAAATTATGTGAAGATTTTGTGAATGAGGGTAAAAGAGTGATAATATCAGGTTTAAACCTTGATTTTAGAGGAGAACCTTTTGAAATCATGGCTGACTTTCTTGTCAGAGCAGACTCAATATACTATTTAACAGCTGTGTGTACTATTTGTGGTAAGGAGGCAACGAGGACCCAACGTCTCATCGATGGAAATCCTGCACCGTATGATAGCCCACGAATTATGGTTGGTGGTAAAGAACTATATGAAGCAAGATGTAGACTCCATCACATTGTTCCAGGTAAGCCAGAATAGTGCCCCGGCCGGGATTTGAACCCGGGATCTCCGGCTCTCCACGCAGTGTGCTCGAAAGGCCGGAATACTTGTCCGGATTTTACGGGTTCCCATGCCCTCTATACGACCGGGGCACATTTACTCATGGATAAAAAGGACTATTTAAATATTAACTTTACGTTTAATTGTTTGTTCTTAGAATTCTCAGAAACTTTATAATCTTTAACAGTATCACATAATTATGACGTGCAAATCCTTTAAGATCATTATTGAACATTGTGAACCTGTTTTGAGTAGATGGTTGTGGATAGAATACGAGCATGCTTCTGAAATAGCAGGAAAAATGATTTGCTTTTCACTAACGTAAAAAATGAGAGAGAACGAAAAGCATTGAGTGAGCTTGGATGTGTTAATGAGAAGAGTATTACTGAAATATATGATTTACATTCCAAGATCATAGTTTTAGACCCTATAGCACAGCAGACACTAACTCCGCATGAGGCATTCTTGATGAAGTACGTGAGAATGTAGAAGAATGATAAACAAAAGGTTGTTCCCAAAGCTTGTGGACTACTAGTGTCATGGAAAATGTGAATCAACTGTATATGAGAGGGAGTACTACGTTTATGAGATGCTCTCAATAGTCGTGAGGAGTGCTAATGTCTTAAGAGACAGTATTTGTTGTTCTTTTTATTATGATCTCATTGATCAGTGCGTTGAATATTTTTTGTGAATATATATCTTTTTCTGCCATTGTTTCAGGATGCCATTGTACGCCTAATATTAAATTTTCTCCTTCAAGTTCTACAGCTTCTATTATGTCGTCATCAGACCATGCCGTGGCTCGCAATCCTTTACCGAGCATTTTAATAGCTTGGTGGTGAAAACTATTAACAGCAAGTCTAAGCATACCTGTAATTTTTGCAAGCTTTGATTTTTCATCAATTCTTACATAATGTGAAGGATAACTTTTTGATGAAATCGTATAGCTATGGTTAATTTTGCTCGGATGTTCAGTGGGCAAGTCTTGGTAAAGCGTACCTCCTAAAGCAACGTTCAGTACTTGAATACCTCTGCAGATTGCTAGTAATGGCTTATTTCTTTTCAGTATCATTTTGATAAGATTTAACTCATAAATATCTCTTTCAACATCCACAGTACCTAATCCTCTAACAGGACTCTCACCGTAAAAGTAAGGCGAAATGTCATCACCACCAGTAAATATGAAACCGTCAAGTTTTTCAACATAAGATTCCAGCAATGCTTCATCAGTTGTTGGAGGTATAACTACTGGAACGCCTCCTGCTCTAATAACAGCTAGCACATAGTCCATCGATAAGATTTGAAAAGTATATTCGTATGCGTTTGGTCTCTTTGGTCTGTCTATTGAAGCCCCATTTACAGTATAACTTGTAATACCTATGAAAGGTCTCATACTCCTCAACGCTTTCATAAAACAATCCGCATAATATTTTTAACTAACTCTAAGAAATTATTCAGTAAGAATTTAATGGTCAGTGAAAAATGAATTAAATTTTCTAAATTATTATAGAAACTAAAAAGGAGAATTTGCATTAAAAAGATCATGAAACAAATCTAATCAAGAATATACATGTTTAATAAAAAATATTAGATCAAAAATTATTATAAAGATTGGTATGTCTCTTACTACAGAAATTATTAAGGATGTATTCATGAGAGGTAAGAATTTTAAGAAATATGTAGAGGACATGTCTGAGATTTATAAGTTACTTTTTAAAGCTGCTTATGATGAATATAAGATCAATAAAAAGGTTGTAAGACATATAGAAAAGCTCCTTAATGGTAGGATGGTTAATATCCTTGTGCTGGCTGCGGAATGGTGCCCGGACAGTAGGAGGAATGTACCTGCGTTGGTGAGAATAGCTGATCATCTAGGTTTAATTCGTCTTTCTATACATGAAGTTAATAAGGGTGATGAGTTAAGTACTAAGTTTGGTTTAGTGAAAATACCTACGATGATAATTTATGATGAGAATTGGACAGAGTTAGGGAGAATTATAGAGAATCCTTCGACTGGCAGCATTGAGATGGATCTTGAGAAAATAGTATCTTTAAGGTTTAAGGATTAAATCGTTATGTTTGCTTGGAGTTTAAGCTCTTGAATAACTTTTTCTAGTTCGTTGAAGAAGCTGGGTCCATAATGGGCTAATGTATCGTTTGGTATTGTTATCATTTTGTTCTCTCTTACTGCTTTTATGCTTTCCCAATTTCTCTTTTTTATAATTTCTGCGAGTTCATCTTTAGTTGGGAATTTATTTTTTGATTCATATATAATTAAATCTGGGTCTTTTCTTATTACATCTGATAGATCGAACACTGGGAATCCTGGTATTTGCATACCGTATAAGTATGATTGTTTCTCATGACCATATACGTTGATTATGTTGAGTAATCTTAATGCGCTCGTGATGTGCGAGAAATAGGCTGGGATTGTTGGTCCTCCTAGATCAATTTCTATATAAGCTTTCAAAGAATTTTTTAGAGCTCTCTTTTTAAATTTTTCGATATTGTTCATGAGGTCATCAGCTAGTTTAAGTGCCTGTTCCTGTTCTCCTATTAATCCTCCGATGATGAGTACATTGTTAATGATTTCATAGACGCTTATAGGTATTGGTATGGGATATACTGGATAGCCCTTGCTTTTTAATTGTTCTATAATGGTTCTTTGTACACCTGTTGCTGTTAATATGAGGTCAGGTTTTAATTCTTCAACAACATCTAACTTGAGATGCACATAATCACCAACTTTACGTTTTCTCATGGCTTCTCTCGGTCTTTGTGACCATGAATCTACACCTACGATTCTATCACCTGCTCCTAGCATGAAAATAGTTTCAGTAATTGATTCAGAGAAGCTTATTATTCTTTCAGGTTTTTCAGGAACATCAACGTATCCCACTTCAGGATTGTAGATCTTAATGTGAACCACCTAAAATGCGTATGAAACCTCTAACCTATAAAGTTGATTTGTTTATAATGTTTTTTAAATTTTTTGTAGCATCTTCTGGTGATAACGTATTTACATATACGTTTGCACCTAATTCTAATGAGGCCCATGTTGAAATTTTTGGTTGGACTTCAATATGCCAATGAAAGTCTCTAATAAAGTCAGAGTTTATCTTTGGTGAAATGTGAAACCACATATTATAGCTTACATCACCAATAACTTCATTTAACGCTTTAAACATCAATGAAATTATGTGGGATAATGTATTAACACTGTTTTTGGTAATAATTGGTTCATGTTTTAATGGTGCTATCCAGAATTCGTATGGTTGTATAGTGGACCAAGGAGCAAACACTGTGAATGAATTATTTTCATAAATTACCCTTCCCTCCTTTCGTTCACGTTCTATTGTCTTGCATAAAAAACATTCCTCATGGAATCGTTTTAGCTCGTCTGATATCAATGGTGGGACGAATGTAAGTGCAATGACTTGACTATGAGAATGCAGTAATGAAGCACCAGCATCTTTTCCATAATTTTTAAATATGTGAACATACTTTATTAATTGCTCTTTATAAAGTCTTTCTATCAGCTCAATTATGCTTAATAGTAATAAACTTATTTGCTCTTCACTCATGGAGGCTAATGTGTCATCATGATTAGGTGTATCGACGATAACATAATGATAATTTATAGGACTATCTTCAATAGAAAATATGGGATATAGATTTGGAAAGACCCTAGTAAGCCAATTTGATGAACGTTCACCATTTTTATCAGAGTCAAGCACAATTTCATTATTAACTTTATGATAATAGAAAATTGCTTGCGGTGTCATTTTTTCATTACCTGGACAGAACGGACATAATACTGTCGAATATTGCTCACGTTCTTTTGACGTATCATGAGGTCTCAAAGCTCTTTTTGGTGAAACTATTACTACCCTATTAAGCAGTTTATCAAATCTGACTTCAGTCACAAATCAAATATTTGCTCACTAACATATTAAGTTAACATTCACCTCTTTCTTCTCCTGATAAATTTTTCAGTTTTAACACTTTCCATGGGTTCTGAGCTACGTAGTCTTAGATAGACTTGCGTAACTCTTGGGTTTCACCAGCCTAGGACTCCTCACGAGTTCATAGGAGCCCTCATCGGCCTCTCCCCCTGTCAGGGTGAACACGCTCCAAGCCTTCATCAGCTCATTAAAGAGCCATTTGCTTGGAGAAAGCCCCTCCATCTGAAGGTATAAGTTTATGGCAGCGTTTAGCTGTCTTTGTCAGTATTTTCAGAGCAGATAGGTTTAAATATGGTTTGCTCATACGTTTTAGTGTCCCCTCTACTCTGGAAGCATGACTTCCTATGGGGATGGGTGAGCTGGGGGGTTGACCTTCGGATGTGGGGATGTCGGGTTTACCCCGAAAGCCCTCGATGAGCTAATCGAGAGGGAAGGGTTGAGTAGAGGTGATAAAACACTATGAATCTCTACTTAACTCAGAACCCTAACTCTCCCCTTACCCTCTTTAAAAACCATGCCTTTGAGATGTCGAACTCCAGATACTCCCTGTAAGGTTTAACGCTCACCCTTATCTTTCCATCCCTAAAGCTATATAATGTCTCCTTGATTCTGACAAACCTTTTCTTGACGGTAGGCTCCTCCCCACTCCTCTCGCCTCTAATATAATTTCTCCTCCAAGATTTCACGATGCTGTATGCCTGCTTAATAGCTGAGTCGACGTAGTGCTTTGAGTAGGGCCAATCCTTCATCAACAAATCCCTTAGGTAATGGTTCTTGAACGCTCCATCTTTAGGTATGATTGGGATGATCCTGCGCCTCCCAAATCTATCGAGTTTCTCAACCCACCTAATCCTAGCCCATATTTCGTCTATCGCCCTCTGAAGCATCAGCCTATACATTTCTAAGAAGCCTGAAACTTCGTAGCCATGCTTAATGTTATATGCTCTAACCTGATATGAGCTGTTTGACACCTTCAACAACCTTCTCATACTCATGGGATCTCAAGCCGTAGATCCTTCCAGCAAAGCTCGAGACTATAGTGATTAAGTCTTCAACAAGCTCTTCATGGGGTGTCCTCTCTTCATGGTTTATCACCTCTATCTCCGTCCCAAAAACTGAGAACACTCTCCTTAGAGTTTCAATCCCAAACCTTGTAAGCCTATCCTCGTAAGCAACTATAACCTTTGAGATCTTTCTCTCAAAAACCATGTCTAAGAGCTTTAGAAAATTCCTTCTATTCTCATTAAGCCCAGAGCCTACATCTGAAAGAACCTGAACTTCACCGTAACCTTTCTCTTTAGCGTAACTTGAAATAAGTTGTTTCTGTCTTTCCAAATCATCCTTTTGTGTTGAAGATGAAACCCTTGCATACCCAATAACAATCCTCTCTTCCCTTAAGCCTAGAATGCGCTTAATCTCGCTTTCAGGAACCCTCCTCCTGCCACCAACAGTCCTAACACACCTAATCTTGCCCCCCTTATCCCACCTCTGAATAGTCCTAGTTGTAACGCCCAGAAGCCTCTTAGCCTCTTTGAGAGTGTAAAGCTTCTCCATCAAGAGATATTACGACTTACGTCTATTTAAGTCTATCTATTTTGAAACTGTTTTTTACGGCTAAAGTGGGAGATTTTCTGCTTCTTTGTTTGAGGTTTCATTGTATTGAGTTTGTGGTATGTCAAACCAGCTCCTGCTAGGGAAGCAAGCATAACAACCCACTTCACTATCCTCAGTCTAGAAAACTCTAGAACCATCTCCAGCAGCTTGTTCGAATTAAGAAATAACAACAGTTATAAGAGACTTTCAGTTGTGAGGTCAGAAAGAAGTGTTTTTTAAGTTGCTATATATCTTTATTAGCTTCTTTGATAATTAATATGTTATGCAAATTCCTGAGAAAGTAATACTAATGGCTGATAATATTAGAACAATGAAAGTTAGAGGTGCAGTGAAAATAGGACGTTATGCTGCAGAAGCGCTGATCAATGCTGCACAATTATACGATCCACAGGAACATGGTGATTTTGTAAAGTATATAAACGAGGTATCTAAAATACTGTTAAGCACAAGACCTACAGCGGTAACGTTACCCAATAGTGTCAGATTTATACTCAAAAAATTATATGATGCTATGAAAAAATCTCATGATGCTGAATACTTACGAAATGTCGTTATAATGGCTGGTAATTCATTTATTTCACGATCATACGAGGCTGTGAAATTGATAAGTGAGTTTGGGTCTAGATTAATAGATGGTGATTATACTGTATATACTCATTGTAATAGTTCCGTGGTCACATCAATATTAGTAACTGCTCATAAAATGGGAAAAAACATTAAAGTGTACGTCAATGAAACACGACCAAAATATCAAGGATATATTACTGCGTTTGAGTTAAGTCGTGAAGGCATAGACGTTACACTTGTTATAGACTCAGCCGCAGGCTATTTTCTTAGAAATGCTGATTTAGTATTAGTAGGAGCAGATGCTATATCATCACATGGTGCTTTGGTTAATAAAATCGGTACTTCACAGCTAGCACTATTAGCGAAAACTATGAATGTCCCATTCTATAGTGCAGCAGAGACTTACAAATTCAGTCCAAATACTATGATAGGAGAAATGATCGAAATTGAGGAAAGAGATCATACTGAGGTTGTTGATAAAAGTTTTATTGAAAAGTACAAAATTAACGTGAGAAACCCCGCATTTGACATTACACCACCACAATATATAAGCGCTATAATAACGGAAAAAGGTATAATTCCTCCAATAGGTGTAGCACTAATTCTCGTAGAAGAATATGGCTGGACATTAGGGGAAGAGTTTCCGTCTAGGGTGGTGGAGGACGTTTGAGTTTTGCTTTTGTTTTCTGTGCTGTGAGTGTTCTGTGTTTTGTAAGGTACCAGTATCTCAGAGCTATTGCTTTTCTGCTCTTCATTGTTTTTGCTGGTTCTACGATTAATTTCCTTGGTATTTCTGGTGAAAGTCTTGTTCTGCACCTGGGACAGC